>JBGTMW010000333.1:0-2087 GCA_041743365.1 Gemmatimonadaceae bacterium | reverse complement strand
AGATGCGTGAGCAGCCCGTAGCGATACCATCGCTGCAGCGCCGCGTTCGACGTGTCGCGGCGCGCAACGGTGAAGGTGTACGGTCCGGCGGGAGCGCGTACGACCTCGTCATACGCGACATCCGCACCGAGATCCAGGGCGCCGCCGGAGGTCATGAGGGAATACCGGCGGAACGCGATGTCCCATCCCGCCGTGTCCGGGACAGTGAGGAGCGCATGGCGGTCGAGGTCGAGAAAGCGCCACACATTCCCATCGCTCGCATCGACCGTCACGGTGTCCGTCACCATGCTGTCGGAAGGGGGCACGGGTTGCCGCGGCGCAGAGGGCTCGAACGTCGGGACGACGGGACGCGCGAGCGACGATGCAACGACGTATGCGATCACGGCAAGGAACACCGCGAAGCCACCCAGCAGCGGGAGCGGAACGCTAGATGACCCACGGCGATTTGCCATGACCGGTGATCCCTCCGAGCCCGCACAGGAAGTGCTCATACCCGCCGGACCCGCCCGGCGGTCGTCGCGGGACGCTACGCGCTCGCTCAAGTTCCGGCAAGCGGCGTTCGTCTACCTCCATGTCGCGATTCTCTACGAGGTCGCGGCGTACGCGATGTGGAAGAGCGGTCTCCTGCCGGAGCGCTTCGGATCGCCTCTCCTCTGGCTCCTCGCGGGGGCGATAGTGGCGGCGCTGATCTTCGTCGGTCTCTATCGGTGGCAGAACGTCTGGTTCGCCCGCGCGGTCTGGCTGGTGCACGGGCTTCGTCTTCCGGCGCTCGTGGAAGGCGCGTTCCTGCGCGGCGACGAGGGCCGAATTGCACCTTCGTTCTATCTCCTCGCGATCGTGATCGTGGTCATAAATCTCTGGATGCTCGCGCGCGCGGCGTGGGATCTTTGACCTTTCGCACGTATCGCGACGTACCCGGGGAAGATCGGTCGCAGCTCGGCGAGCAGGTCGGGGACCAGCGACGGCGAGTGCGCGATCGCATGCGGACGGTACGCCACGTCATCGGCGTGGTGAGCGGAAAGGGCGGCGTGGGGAAGAGCCACGTCACCGCGGGGCTCGCCACGGCTCTGGCGTCGCGGACCGGCGGCGGGATCGGCGTTCTCGATGCGGACCTCGAGAGTCCCACCGTGGCTCGTCTCCTGGATGCGCGCGGCCCCGTGCACGCGGATGACGGTGCGGTGCATCCGGTCGTTGCGCGCGGCGGTGTTCGTGTCTTCTCGATGGACCTGTTGCTGCGCGATGGCGAGCCCATGCGATGGCGCTCGGAGGGCGAGGAGGCGTTCGTGTGGCGAGGCACCCTGGAGGCCGGCGCGCTTCGGGAGTTTCTGGCCGATGTCGCCTGGGGCGAGCTCGATGTTCTCCTCGTCGACCTGCCTCCCGGCACCGACAGGCTGTCGGACCTCCGGGCGCTGGTCCCGAACCTCGACGGCGTGGTCGCGGTTACGATTCCGACGGATGAATCGCGTCGATCCGTCGCGCGGGCGATCCGGAGCGCGCAGGCAGCCGACGTGCGTGTGCTCGGGATTGTGGAGAATATGAGCGGCTATGCGTGCGCGGACTGTACGTCGGTCGGACCGCTTTTTCCTGGTGAGGCCGGTACAGCCCTCGCGCACGAGTTCGGCTTGCCTCTCCTCGCGCGTCTTCCATTCGTACCCGCAGTCGGCGGCTCGAACGCTCATGAGCTGTTCGATCAGCTCGCCGGGCGTCTGCGCGAGGCGCTGGCGTGAAGTTTCTCTGCATTGAGTGCGACGAGCAGATGCGCTTCGAGGAGCGCCAGGAGCCCGGGGACGGGACGTTCGCCGCATCCTTCACGTGCGGCTCCTGTGGACGCCGGATCGCGCTGCTGGCCAACCCCATGGAGACGCAGCTCGTGGGCGCCCTGGGCGTGAAGATCGGAGGTCGCGAGCTGGACGAGCCGCCGATGTCGCTGGTTCAGCGAGAGCTGCCGGGGACTGCTGACGCCATCGCCTTTCCGGAGCAGGCCGCTGGCGCGCCGAACGGATCTGGCGCGCCGCTCGTGCGCCCGCGCTGGAGCGCAGAAAGCCTCGACCGACTCGGTCGCGGGCCGAGCTTCGTGCGCGGCAGGG
>JBGTMW010000332.1:0-2765 GCA_041743365.1 Gemmatimonadaceae bacterium | reverse complement strand
GCGTGTGGACGCGCGCGGCCTGGTGAAGTCCGCGCGGTGATCGGGCCGTTTCAGACCGGGGAACGCGGGCGGCCTGGTGAAGTCCGGCGCCGCGATCGGGCCGCTGTCGCTCGCCGGGCGAGCTGAAGCCGATGCAGGGCGGGTGAGCTACAGCACGACGGCGATCGCGACGCCGTCGTGGGTGGGAACCAGGATCCCCGCGACCCGGGGGTCGGTCGCCATTCGGCGGTTGAGCTCCCGCACGCCGCGGGTCGCATCGTCATCCACGCGCTCGTCGATGACCCGCCCGCCCCACAGCGCGTTGTCGGCGATGATCAATCCGCCGCGACGCACCAGGCGCAGTCCCCACTCGAAATAGGTGGGCAGCGGCTCCTTGTCGGCGTCGATGAACATGGCGTCGAAGAGCTCGCCGTCGAGCGACGGAAGGACGTCGAGCGCACGCCCGACACGGATCCGCACTGCGTCCTCGAGGTGAGCGCGCCGGATGTAGCGCGCCGCGAACTCCGCGTGTCCCGGATCGAGCTCGATGGACAGGAGCGTCCCCCCGGCCGGGAGTCCGCGCGCTATCCAGATCGCCGAGTATCCGCCCAGGGTGCCGACCTCGATTACGCGTGTCGCGCCAATCGCCGTGAGCAGTACCTGCAGGAGTCGCCCCGTGTCGGGGGAGATCGAGATCGGCGGCAGGCCGGTGCGGTCGGCTTCCTCGCGGAGCGAAAGCAGCGTTTCGTCCTCGGCCGCGAAGAGACGGGAGACGTAGTCGCCGACCCGGTCGCTCACCGCCGCGAAGCCCCCATCACTCGATTCCGATGTCCCAGGCCTGCTCGAGGTCCTTCTTCGAGTACGCTCGAAACGCCGTGAGGGTCTGGGTCCGGATGAGCCCCGGGACATCCGGGAACTTCTCCGTGATGACCTGCGCGATCTGGGAGTACTCCTGCACGCGCACGATCGCGACGAGATCCCATTCTCCCGAGACCGAGTAGACCTCAGCGACTCCCTCGATGCCGGCGAGCTTCGTGGCGCACTGGGGGATCTGTTTCGGTTCGGCCTTGATGAGAACGATCGTGGTGATCACTGGTCAACCGGAAAGGGGGGAACGTTGAGGAGCCAGACCCCCGCGATGCGTCCGTGTGAATCGACGTCGAGAAGGAGGTCGCGAGCAATCCGCACGGTTCGCACCTGTCGCGGCGGACCGACGCGAAAATGGATCGTCTCTTCCGCATGATCGGCCTCGGCCATGAGTGCCGTGTCGATCGACACCGAGCCGACATCGCTCCCGAGCTTCCGCAGCGGGACGGCTACGCGGCCATCCTCGATCGACGCAGGAACACGGAGCGCGCTGACCTTCCTGACGTCGGGCCAGACCGCGACCTCCACACCGTGTATTCGGCCCGCGGTGACGTCGAGGTTGAGCCAGGCGCCGTCTCCCCCCATGAGCTCCACGGACCCGCACAACCCTTCCCCCACCGCCTTGGCGCGAACGGCCGCCGTAAGAATGTCCGTATCGGCATCCCAGCGATAGTCGACTTCCGAAGGAACGCCCTGCGCGGGCTCGATCTGGACGGCGAAGCTCACGGCGACTCCGGCTCTGGGGAAGGCAAAGTTGACAGCTCGCGCTACGGGAATCAATTCGAAGCGGTGCAGCGAGGACCACGGCATTGCGTCCGTCGGACGGCCGCAAACATATCCATCGTCGTCAGGGGTGGCCAGAGCGCCGTGCCGCCTCGCGCGTCGTGCTTCAACGCACTGGCGGGGGAGGCTGTCCCGGGAGCGTCTGCAGGGTCGAAGCGGGCGAGACTATACTTCTTTGCTCGCGTGGCCCCTTGCCGACGCGGCCCGCGCACTATCTGGAGGTAATGTGTCAGAACGCGATGAAGAGACAGGATCCGGCGCGCCGAAAAGCTCCGCGAGCGTGGGCACGATTCACACGATGCCGCACGATGATGACTCCGTCGCCCAGGTCCTCGCGCCTGTTCTCCACCGGGTCGATGAATCGCCAGCGGGACCGCAGGCGCTGATCGTAACGGCCGATGGCGACACCGCGCTCGCTTTCGCGAGAGCGGCAGTCGCGGCGGAAACGAGGCTTCTCCCGGCAACGAGCGAAGGTCGTGCGCTGCGACTGCTCAGAGCCGGCGCGATTCCATCGATCGCCGGGCCTGCGAGCGCGCTCGTGGGGCTGATCCGGCAGTCCGCGCTGAAGCTCGACGGCATACGCATCGTCGTGCTGGCCTGGGCGGATGAGATCCTCGCGGCCGAGCAGGGGGAGGCGCTCGAGAGCCTGATGGCGGAGGTTCCGAAGGACGCCGCGCGCGTACTCGTGACCGCACAGCTGTCGCCGCTGGTCGAGGAGCTGGCCGAGCGGTATTTCAGGCGGGCTCATCGTCTCGCCCCATCGCCCTCGCCGGAAGGACTCTCGCCCGTCGTCATGTCATACGTCAGTGTCACCGACGCGAGCCGTCGCGGAGCGCTCAGGCGCGTGCTCGATGAGCTCGACCCGCCCAGCGCGGCGATCATCGTACGGAGCGAGCGAGGTACGACGGAAGCGCTGGGAACCCTTCGTGAGCTCGGCTATCCGAACAACGATCCCAACATCGCGGTAATGAGCGCGGGCGCTGACCCGGACGTCTCGCTCATCATCCTGTACGAGATGCCGGCCTCTCCCGAGGACCTGCGGAGTCTAGTGGGTGCGGGCACCCCTCGAGTAGTGGCCTTCGCGCGACCGCGCGACCTCGTGAGGCTCGGGACGCTCGCGGGTCTGGCGCCAGATC
>JBGTMW010000331.1:0-8477 GCA_041743365.1 Gemmatimonadaceae bacterium | reverse complement strand
GGCGGTGGGCGCCGCGCATCTCCTCGCGGAGCGGCACGCGGAGGGCGATGTGCTCGTCGTGCTGCAACCCGCGGAGGAGACCGGCGAGGGGGCGGCCGCAATACTCGAGAGCGGTGCGCTCGACGGCGTGGCCGCCATCTTCGGTGGCCACGTCGATCGGCGGTGGGATGTCGGCGAAGTCGTGGCGCAGGCGGGGCCACTCGCCGCCGCGGCAGACAGCTTCGAGATCTCCCTCATCGGACGCGGTGCGCATGGAGCACGTCCGCACGAGTCGATTGATCCCATAGTGGGGGCGGCAGCACTCATCAGCGCGCTCCAGGGCATCGTCTCCCGGCGCGTGAATCCGGCGATCCCCGCCGTGGTCACCGTGGCGACTGTGCACGCGGGAACTGCCACCAATGTCATTCCCGAGCGTGCGACTCTCACCGGAACGCTTCGCGCCGTCGATTCTATCACGCGCCGGCTGCTCGCCGACGAGCTCCGGCGCGTGGTACATGGAATCGCCGACGCCCATGAGCTTGCCGCCTCGGTGACCATCAGCCTCGGTCCGCCTCCTGTCGTCAATCCGCCGGTTCCCGCTGCGTGGGCCCGGCACGCCGTGGAATCGATGCTGGGCGCGGACGCGATCGTTACGATGGGCACGACCAACATGGCCGGCGAGGATTTCGCCTTCTACATGGAGCGCATCCCCGGGTGCTTTCTGCGATTCGGTGCGCGCGAACCGGGTGGGGCGATCATACCGGCGCATACACCGGAGTTCCATGCGGCTGAGGGAAGCCTGTTCGTCGGTGCAGCCGTCCTGGCCGAGACTGCGCGCGTCGGTTCACTGTCCCTCGCGCGTGGAGGCTCGTCATGAGTCCATCGCTGAACCCGCCGGGAGCGCGCGCCGGCGCGGGAGTCGCGCCGCTTTCCGACAGCACCGCCGCTGCTCCGTCGCTCGAGCGTACACTGAGCCAGAAGGATCTCGTCCTCCTCGTGATCGGGTCGGTGATCGGCTCCGGGATCTTCATCGTTCCGGCCACGGTGCTGCGCCAGACCGGCGGCGCCCTCGGTCCAGCCCTGCTCGTCTGGCTCATCGCCGGCGTGCTGTCGCTGCTCGGTGCGCTCACGTACGGCGAGCTGGGCGCGTCGAAGCCGGAGGCGGGGGGACTGTACTCGTACATCCGCGATGCCTTCGGGCCCCTTCCCGCATTCCTCTACGGCTGGACCACGTTCTTCGTGATCACCACTGGCGCGGTCGCCACGCTCGCGGTGGCATTCTCGTCATACATGGGACAGATCGTGCCCGTCTCGCCGGTGATGGCAAAGGTAGTCGCGATCGTGATGATCCTGGTGATCGCGGTGATCAACATCCGTGGAACGCGGCAGAGCTCGAGCGTGCAGAACTGGAGCACGCTCGCCAAGGTGGCCGGCATCCTCATCATGAGCATCGCCCTGCTGTGGCGCGGGCGCGCGTTCACGGGCGACGTAAACGTCTGGCCGGACAGCATCGCGCCGAATCTCCTGTCGGGAATCGGGCTCGCGATGATCGGTGTCCTGTGGGCGTACGAGGGTTGGCAGTACGTGACCTTCTCGGCGGGCGAGGCTCGCGATCCGCAGCGGACGTTTCCGCGCGCAATCATTGCGGGAACGGCGGCGCTGATCGGGATCTACCTGCTGGCCAACGTCGCGTACGTCGCCGCGCTCGGCACCGACGGTGTGCAGGCGAGCGACCGCGTGGCCGCAACGGCGGTCAGCGCACTGTTCGGCCCCGCGGCGGGCAGCCTGATAGCCGTGGTGATCCTCATCTCGATGTTCAGCGCCGCGAACGGCCTCACTCTCACCGCGCCGCGATGCTACTACTCGATGGCGCGCGATGGCGTATTCTTTCGCCGTCTCGCCGAAGTGCATCCGCGCTTCCGTACACCGGCGTTCGCGATCGCCGCGGGAACGGTGTGGTCGGTGCTGCTCGCCGCGACTGGGACCTTCGAGCAGCTTCTCACATACGTCGTCTTCTCCGGCTGGATCTTCTACGGTCTCGGGGCGATGAGCATCTTCGTGTATCGCCGCCGCGACCCGAATGCGCTCCGGCCCTTCCGGGTGCCCGGTTATCCGGTCACGCCTGCACTGTTCGTCCTCGCCTCCGCGGCGATCGTCCTCAACACTCTGGCGACACAACCGGGCCGGGCGCTGCTCGGCCTCGCGGTCGTCCTTGCCGGCGCTCCGGCGTATTTCCTCTGGCGACGGCAGGGACGTCGCGCGGCCGGATCGACCACGGCCTGACGATCGATTCGGGCGGTTCGACGTCCAGCCGGCCCGGCCCAGCGCTCCGCGGCATCACCGCGTATTCGAGGATGGCGCGCCGCGTGGGCCGCGTGCTCCTAACGACTTCATTTCAGGGTGATCCAGATGACACATCCGACGAATCCTTCACGCCGCGATGCGCTGAAGCTCGGCATTCTCGCGGGCGCCGGTATCGCCTGCGGTTTCTCGCGCCTGTCGTCCGAGGAGCCGATTGCGCAGGCGCAGCTTCCGCTGATAACCAAGGCCATTCCGAAAACGGGGGAGCGGATCCCGGTCGTCGGCATCGGGACGAACGCCTACGGTGTGCAGACCGCAGAGGAGAAGGCACCCCTCCGCGATGTGTTGAAGCGCATCCCCGAGCTCGGGGGAAGCGTGGTGGACACGGCGCATGGCTACGGTGGCGGTCGCTCCGAGTCCGTGATCGGTGAGCTTCTCAGGGAGAACGGAAATCGCGACAGGATCTTCCTGGTCACCAAGGTCTCGACCCGCGGCGACCTCGCGGCGGGAAAGGCACAGATGGAGGAGTCGCTGCGCCGTCTTCAGGTGGACAAGGTCGACGGGCTTCTCGTGCACAACCTCGGCGGAGTGGACCTGCTGATGCCGGCTTTCCAGGAGTGGAAGCAGGCGGGGAAGATCAGGTATCTCGGCATCTCGACGTCCAGCGACGGACAGTATGCGCAGCTCGCCGAGTTCATCCGCAAGTACCCGCTCGACATCGTCCAGGTGGACTACTCGCTGGGCAATCGCGGCGCCGCGGAGATGCTGCTTCCACTGGCGCAGGAGCGCGGCACGGCCGTGATGATCAACGTGCCCTTCGGCGGACGTCGCGGAGCGAGCGCCAACTTCGGGCGACTCGCCTCGGTGCCGCTTCCCGCGTGGGCGGCCGATGCTGATATCAAGAGCTGGCCGCAGTACTTCCTCAAGTACGTCGTGTCACACCCGGCGGTGACCGTCGCGATCCCGGGCACGCGGTCCCTGCGGCACCTCGAGGACAACCAGCAGGCTGCACGCGGCCGCCTTCCGGACGCCGCAATGCGCACGCGCATGGAGGAGTTCTGGGACGCGCTCCCCGAGTGACGGGTTCCACGCCGTAGTTCGACCGGGGCGCGGCTGCTGACAGCCGCGCCCCGATCGTATCTAGTGGGCTGGCAGCGACAGTGTAATAGCGGTTTCGGATCGTCCGGGCTCGGAATTTCCGATGCCAGACGCAACACCAGGAATCAACAGCAGAATCAACAACGATGGAAGAACGATTCAGCGGATGAACCGGATCAGGCGGATGAAACCCGCCCGACGGGACAACAACAGCCCGATGCCCCGCTGGAGCGATGATGGTGGATTCAGGTCGGACCAGATCCGCATGATCCGTTGAAATCCGTTCAATCGTTCTTCCATCGTTGTTGCGGTTGCCGTTGCCAGTGCCTTCGTCGCCGACTGCTATCCGGATCTCGCAGTCAGGTCACTAGGGCTTGATCGGGCCGAGCTGCCTGATCTTCTGCGAGTACTTCTCGAAGAACTCGCGGTGGGCATCACCCATGTCGACCTTCCGCCCCTCGATGTACACCTGCTCGACGAGCGTCGAGTACTCGAGTGGATTCCCCGTCGTGATGAGGAAGGTCGCATCCTTGCCCACCTCGAGCGACCCTACGCGATCGCTGATCCCCAGGAACTGCGCCGGGTGAAGGGTGACCGCCTTGAGCGCCTCCTCCGACGGAAGTCCGAACGCGATCGATGCTCCGGCCTCGTAGGGAAGGCGGTTCGCGTAGGCAGCGCTCCCGCCCCCGGTGATCCCGAACTTCACTCCCGCAGCGTGCAGCCGGGCGGGGAGTGAGTACGCGGCGTCGTACGGCTCCCACGCGCGCCCCGGTCCGGCGAGCACGGTGGAGAGGAGCACCGGAACCTTCTCGCGGGCGAGGAGGTCCGTCACGTAGCCCGCATCGCGCGCGCCGCGAAGCACGAGGCGCACACCTTCCTCCTTTGCCCACGCCACCGCGTCCTGGATCTGCCGGATGTCGTTGGCGCTCACGATCACCGGAATGCGGCCGTCGAGAACCGCGATCATCGCTTCCATCCGCGAGTCGGTCTCGTGCCGGTCGGACGCCGCGGTGCGCGCGGTCCGATATGAGCGCGCGTCGGCGAAGAACTCCCTGAGCTCAGCGATCACCCGCTCGTACTGTCCCCCCGTGGATGGCCACTCCATGACCATCCCGACTTCGGGCTTGAGCGTCATCGCCTCCCACGTCCACCCATCGAGCATCATCGCGGAAGCGAGGCCGGCAACCGTGCCGCCGCTCGGCGATGACACGGTGACGAGCACGCCGTTGGAGCGGGCCACGCCGATGTGCCGGCTCTCCGGGTTGAACGCGACGTGCGCGCGAACATTCGGCGTGAATCCGCCGAGCTCGTTCTGGTCGATCGCGACGTCGAAGCCGCCTATCTCGTACAGGCCCATCTCGCTCGCCGCGTCGATGAGCCCCGGGTAGATCTCCTTACCGGTGACGTCCACGCGCTCGGCGTTCTGGGGGATCGTCGCGCTCGCCCCGATCGCCGTGATCTTTCCGTTGTCGAGGACGATCGTGCCGTTGCGGATCACGCCGCCGGTGACCGTGTGGATCGTCGCGCCGGTGAGAGCGATCGGGCGGCTCTGCTGCGGCGCGGGAATGATCTGCGCCTCGAGGCCCGGTGCGATCAGAGCCAGCGCGGCGAGCAGGGCGAGCGATGAAGTCGGGATCATGGAGAGGATTCGCATGGTCATTGGCTAGCGCCCTTCGGGGCGTGCGAGAATCAGCTGAATGAGGCGTGACCGCTCGCGCGCCACGTCATCGCGCTGACGACGATCCTCCTCGATGTCGTAGTAGCGGCGTCCGTCGATCCACGTCTGCTCCGCGTGCGCCTCCGTCGACAGCGGATTGTCGCTCCAGATCACGAAGTCGGCATCCTTGTCAGCGTCGAGCGAGCCGACACGGGAGTCGATGCCCAGGATCTTCGCCGTGTTGATCGTCACCAGCGCGAGGGCTTCCTGCTCGCTGAGGCCGGTACGAAGCGTCTTCGCCGCTTCCCAGTTCATCCGGCTCGCGATCTGGCTGTTGTCCGAGTGAAGTGACGTCAGCACTCCTGCGTCGCGAAGGACGCGCGCGTTGAACGTCGTGTTGTCGTACGCCTCCATCTTGAAGGCGCCCCAGTCGCTCCAGACCACCGCGCCGGCACCGTGCGCCGCCAGCTCGGGGGCCACCTTGTACGCCTCGACGCCGTGGTGAAACGCCTTGATCCGGAAGTCGAACTCCTCGGCCAGCCGCAGCAGCATCAGGATCTCATCCTGGCGGTAGCTGTGCGACATGACGAGGATGTCACCGTTCAGGATGTCGACCAGCGCCTGGAGGCGCAGGTCGCGCCGCGGTGGTATGCCGCGCTTGGTCGTCTCCCAGGCCTTGTGTGCCCGCTCGTACTCGCGAGCCGCGAGGAAGTGGTCGCGGATGATCTGCTCGGTGCCCATGCGCGTGTCCGGGTAGCGACCCTCGCGACGCTTGGGGTTCTCCCCCAGCGCGAACTTCACCGTGCGCGGCGCGCCGGCGAAGATCAGCTCGGAAGGCAGCGCGCCCCAGCGCATCTTCACCACCTGGTTCTGGCCGCCGATCGGATTCGCCGAACCGTGCATCACGTGCGCGCTCGTGAGTCCGCCGGCGAGCTGCCGGTACATCCAGATGTTGTCCATGGTGATGACGTCCGCGATGCGGACCTCGGGGACGATCGCGGAACCAGTTTCGTTGATACTGCCGGATGCACCGGAGTGAAGGTGCGCGTCGATCAGGCCGGGAGTGACGTGCTTGCCGGCTCCGTCGATCACCACCGCGCCCGAGGGCGCCTGGAGATTCCGTCCGACCCGTGTGACGCGCCCGCGCGTCACGAGGAGGTCGGCATTCTCCATGATCCCCTGGGAGCCCATCGTCCACACCGTCGCACCGCGCACGAGCACGGATGCGGGCTGCTCGGGCAGGCTCGAGCGTCCGTACTCCATCGACGGCCGGCGCACTGGCAGGGTGAGCGTTGCCATCGCCGGGGCGCGTGTCATCGTGTCGGTGCCGGAAGCGGTGCTCGGCGCCGCACCGCTGTCGCCGGGTGGTTCGCCGATACGCTCACCCTGCCAGCTGAAACGACGTCCGTCGGGAAGCTCTCCCCAGCCGCGCAGCTCCGTCGCCGTCGCGCTCCCGGCGAGCCGCACGATCCCCTCGTGGCCGAGGGGGTCGCCGGCAAAGGCGACCTCGATCTGCGGAGTCGGGCCCCCGAAGCGCGCGGTCGTCAGGCGCGTCTGCGCGCCCGGAGCGCCGAAATTGCCGCCGAGCTGCGTGCGCGACCCCGTGAGCGTCAGCGTGCCTTCCACGCGCTCGGGCCCCGTGGCGACGATACGCCACTGCCCCCTCGGGTCTACCCCGGAGGGTGCCGTCACCTCGAACCGCTCGCCGTCCACCCACACCGCCTCGAGTCGCGAGCCGCGGTCAAAGATGTCGCCCTGCGCGACGACAATGTTGGCGACCTTCCCCGCCTCGAGCGATCCGTGAGTTCGCGCGATCCCCATGTAACGCGCGGGAACCGTGGTCAGCGCGGCGAGCGCGGCATCGCGTGAGAGGCCGCGCGCCACGGCGGTGCGCACGTTGGCGAGGAAGTCTGTCGGGTTCCGCGAGCCATCGGCGGTGAAGGCGAACTCCACGCCGGCTGCGGCAAGGCGCGCCGGGTTGGCCGGCGCGAGATACCAGTGGCGAAGCTGCTCGAGGCTGACGTCGAGCGCGTCCGAGGGACGCGCCACCGACGGCGTCGCGGGGAAGGTCAGCGGCAGGATGAGGGGAACCTTCACCTTCGCGATCTCGTCGACCAGCTGATACTCGGAGCCGCTCCCGCGCAGCCAGATGTCGATCGGAAACTCGCGTCCGATCGCGAGTACGCGCAGGATCTCCTCGGGACTGCGGGTCTCGAAGAGGAGCGGCCGCTCCCTGCGCAGCGCCGGGCCGAGCGCCGCGAGCGCGGCATTCGCTTCCGGACGACGCAGCCCCTCCGGTGCGCGATCGTAGGCATCGCGCGCGCGAGCGTGCCAGTCGGCGTCGATCAGTGTCTGCCGGATGAAGGAGATCGCCCCCATGGCCGAAGTGGGATAGCCGCTGCCGACCTCGTTGTCGCGCGCGAGCGTCACCGACTGCGCGATCCCGCTGCGAAGAACGCGCCCGGCGACGGTACCGTTGCCCAGGCTCACGGCGGCAGTCTGTCCCCGGAAGAGGCCGAGCTGCGGAACGACCATCGCCACGGTGAACCCGGCCGAGCGGAGCTCTCGGGCCCCTGCCTCGTCATCCGCCGCGAATTCAGCGACGGCATCTATGAAGGATCGAACCTGCGGGTTCCAGTACACCGCGCCCCGCGCGTTCGCGGAGTCGCTCGCCAGCAGCGAGTCGCGCATCCCGACGTCTGCGTACGCATCGATGAACCCGGCGTACAGCGTCCGCCCGGCGAGGTCCCACACCCTCGCATCGCGCGGCGGAGTCGTGTTCGCCCCCACTGCCTCGATCACGCCTTCGCGGATCACGAGCGTCGCTCGCGGCAGCACGCGACCCGGAGCGACGACTACCCGCGCGTTGGTGAGTGCGTGAACACCGGGCGGGTTCACCCGCATTCCCACGGTCGGAGTGGTCTGGGCCCCGGCGACCTCGGTCAGGACCATGGAGATCGCGAGGGTGGCGAAGGCGTGAAGGCGCATGACTTTCTCCGGGTACGGCGAACGTACGGCGTCCGAGGGAGGACCCGGTGACGTTCTGCCTCTAGCGTGAGTGCCGCGCGATGATCCCGAAGCCGAGGAGTCGGCCGGCAGGACAGTCGCGGGCAATGGAGGGGTAAAGGCAGAATAGGCGCGTGGGTGGGGGGTGTCAAATCGCGCCGGCGGCCTCGCGATGGTCGCCTGCCGTAGCGCGACCGCAACGAGTCCCGGCCTTGCTCGTCCCTTCACAGGGCCGCGGCGGAACGGCGAGCCGGTTACGTTGGTAGATTACCGGCCGCCGCGGCGTCGCGGCCACGCGCCAGCCCCTGTGGGCTGGCGCATTGGTTGCGGGCACCCCCAAGCCGAATTCAGGCTTCCCACATCGATTGCAATCGATTGCCATGAACAGAACTCCGGCGACGACCGTCGCCTACTTCTCCATGGAGATCTGCCTCGA
>JBGTMW010000330.1:0-7668 GCA_041743365.1 Gemmatimonadaceae bacterium | reverse complement strand
GGCGCGCGCGGCCACGTCGGGGTCGCGCATGCCGCTGCGGAGCCCCTGCATCTCCGCGGCGATTAGCTTGCGCCGGTCACGCACGAGCTCCTGGGCGCTGCGCAGCTTCTCGTAGCCGAGCACACGCGAAAGGAACTGCGCCCGCTCCGACGGCTTCATCGCCGCCATCACGTTCAGCTCCTTCTGGCCCGTGAAGTACGTGTTGAAGAACTCGGCGCGCGTCATCCCCAGCCGCCGATGCAGCAGCTCGGTGACGCCGGTTATCGTGTTCGCGATGGGAACCGACGCACCGTCCAGAAAGAGCTCTGCCGAGGTCAGACCCCGATCGATTCGATAGTGGTGCCCTCCGAGCTCGAAATCGAGCTCGACGCGCACGCTGGCGCGTGGCCCTGCGCGATTGAAGCGGATCGTCTCCCTCGTCCCGCGCGCAGCGGCGTTGCCGTAGAGCGCCCAGGCAATCGCCTCGAGGACGGTCGTCTTGCCGGATCCGTTGGGGCCGATGATGCCGGTGATGCCGCCATCGAACGTCAGCACGCTGTCCGCGTGCTGACGGAAGTTGCACATCCGCAGGCGATCGAGCCTCAAAGCCCGACCTCGCGCGGATCGGGCTGCGTCTGTGTCGCGGCTTCGGCCTGCTCGAGGTAGCGCAGGCCCAGCGCGACGAGCGCCTCACGATCGATGTCGCTCTCGAGGACCCGGCTCCGCAGCTTCTCGCGCACCGTCTCGGCAAGCGAGGGGCGTCTGCCGGGTGCGCCGTGGCCATGCACGCGGATGAGCTCGGGGCGCCTCGTGTCGAGCAGGAAGTGCAGTGCCCGCCGCTTGTAGCCGCGGAGCGCCTGATGATCCAGCTCGCGCGCGATGTGGCGCGGGATGTCGCGAATGACCAGGCGGACGATCCTGTCGTCAATGCCGCCGTCGCAGCCTTCGATGCTCTCGACGATCCGCCTGTCCACGTCGACCGCCGAAAGGCCGCGCGCCGAGAAGGGCTGCAGGTCGACGAGCGGCCGCGAGGGCTCCAGGGGATGGAACCGGTGAACACGACGCTCCGTGTCGTACTCGATCATCCCCTTGCCCGTCAATCCGGCCGCGCGCTCCTCGACCAGCTCACCCCATGGGTTCGCGCTCGTGTACTCGATCGATCCCGAGTAGAAGGCGTTTGGTGCCAGCTCGCGGAAAACATGGTAGTGGCCGAGCGCTACGTAGTCCCAGCGCTGCACGCCGAGCGCCTCGCGCGGGATCTCGACTGCCGCGCGCTCCTCGACCGCACCGCGGGGAATTATTCCTTCGACCTCGCCATGGAGAAGGAGGACGTTGTGGCGCGTCTCCGGGTCGGGGGTGAAGGCGATACGCGCCCCCGGAAGATCCGGCACCGCCAGGATGGACAGGTCGCGTTCGGGAATCCGGACGCGGCGGGCGGCCGCATCGACGACGTGAAATCCGAGGGGAGAGAAAAGGCGGAGGATGCACCCTGTCTCCGCCGCACGAGGCGTGTCGTGATTCCCCGCGATCATCACCATCGCCGTCTCGGGCAGCGACTGGGCGAGGCGCGTGAACTGGTGAAACGCGTGCAGGATCGCGGGGTTGGTCGGCCGGACGTTGTGGAAGATGTCTCCGGCGAGAAGTATCACATCCGGACGCAGCTCGATCGCGCGGTCGACCGCGCGCTTGAACGCAGCAGCTACGTCCGCCTCCCGCTGGTTGATCCCAGTCGGAGTCAGCCGCTGATACTGCCGGAAGCCGAGGTGAAGGTCCGAGAGGTGAAGAAGGCGCACACGGTGACCGGGACGAGATTCGCTAACTCTTCTACTTGCTTGAGGATAGCGAGCGTCATCATGGCTTGTCCAGAGCGCGCATCCGCTGCGTGATGATGAAGTCGAAGTGCATCGGGTAAGCTCTGCTGCCCGGCGGGGCCGGAAGCACCGACTTGAGGGTGATCGCGGCGCGCGAGTCGGTCATCCATCCGCGCTTCCTGTCGATGGTCATTCCGCCCCTGATCGTACCCGTCATCTTCACGGCCGAGGCGCTGTCGGTGGAGTCTGCCGGCGCACCGGACAGGTCCCCGTGCATCGAGATATAGGCAACCTCGCGATTCCTCGAGAGCGAGTCGAAGCGGAACGTCGTCCTGAGGGATGCCATGGTCGCGACCCCGCGCTGCGCCTCGATCGGAACGTTCACGACGCGTGACCAGCGCTCGCCGACCTGAACCGGTGTTTGCGGCAGTGTAGCGGGCATCTCCGCGACCAGCGAGCGGAGCTCGTTCGCCAGGGTGCTCGGGTCGGAGATGAACTCCGACGAGCCGTCCGGCAGGACGCGCATCTCGACGCGCGTTCCCTGCAGCGCGCGCCGGTTCCGCTCGCGCAGCTCCGTACGCGCCCCCGGCTCACCCACGACGGCAACCGAATCCGTGACCGTCAGGACGCGCGCCCCGGCGCTGTCTGCCGCAAGGATGATGGCCCGCGCGATGATCTCCATCGATGTGGTCATCGTCATGGTCGAATCGCGCGTTCCCACGCGGGTGGTCCCCTTCATCTCGACGGTCTGCTCGAGCCGAAGGTGCACCGTGTCGCCCGCAGCGGGTCGGATCTCGAGCAGCACCGGCTGTGCGCGGGCGACCCCTCCATGGAGAGCCACGACCGTCGACATCGTCGCGGCAAGACCGCGGAACAGCGAGATGGACACGCCTAGAACCCGTACGGATCGTCGGTCGGCACAGGCCGGAGGGACAGCGGCGCCGGCCGGGCGACAGGCTTCTGGTGGGGGATGCGCGAGCGGAACTGACTCCGGAAATGCGCCCGCACGTCCCCCGGCTTCGCGAGCATCGTCGCGCTGCGCGCACGCAGCACTTCGTCTTCGTCGTAGAGCGAGACGACGTCCTCGACCCACGCGAGAGTCAGCGTCGGATCCAGGCGCCGCAGTGATCGCAGCACCGCTTCCGCAAGCGTCAGCTCCCCGGCCTGCGGGAACCGCTCGGCGCCGTCGCGCCCGTTCATGATCGCGGGTCGCGGGAAGCGTACGAAGATCGGCTGCGTGAAATGCGGGTGACGCACCATCAATTGCCCCTTCTCGAGTGTCGCGAGCTTGGTTCGCGTCGACGGGCTCAGGACCGCGTAGCCAGGCGTCGCCAGCTCGTCGGCATCCATTCGGCCGAAGAGCGAAGTGCCCGAGTTACCCACCACGCGCCGGTGCACCTGCGACCTGAACTGCTGCGCACTGAAGAGCACCAGGCCCAGATAACGTCCACGCTCGGCGATGTCGAGCAGCATCCGGCGCACATAAGTGTCCTGGCCATCGCTCGCCGCGTACTTGTTCAGCTCGTCGACGAAGACCACCAGGTGCTTCACGCCGAGGTCCCGCCGCTCGAGGTGTTCGCGGAGCTTGGACACGATTCGAGCGAAAATGAGATCCTGTGCGTCCTCCTCCGAGGAGGCAACGTCCACTACGTACACCGTGCGGTCCTCAAAGCTCCCGAAGGGAAGGTCGCTGACGATTCCGTCATCGGTGACGAGGCCGGCGCAGCGGGTGGAGATGTTCGACAGCCGGTTCCGGACCTTCCGGATCGTTGCGACGTGGTGGGTCT
Source organism: Gemmatimonadaceae bacterium (assembly GCA_041743365.1). Lineage (GTDB taxonomy): Bacteria > Gemmatimonadota > Gemmatimonadetes > Gemmatimonadales > Gemmatimonadaceae > JANPKQ01. The sequence continues at coordinate 4,091 of JBGTMW010000330.1, read as the reverse complement.
TCCACGTATCGCCGCTTCCTCGCGACTCCATCCCGTTGAGCACGTCGCGAAACCACTGCTCGAGCTCGCCGAAGCTCTGAACCCGGTGTGGGCGGCTCAGCACCGGATCGGAGAACTCGCGGTCGATCACCCGCTCCTTGATGAAGTCGATCAGGGCATCGGCCTTCGCGTCCACGTCATCGCGGTTCAGCAGGACCTCGGCGAATTGCAGAACCTCGCGCAGTCCCCATGTGAGCGGTTGAAGGTTGTGCACGAGCTCCTCGTTCGACCGCAGCGTGTTGAGGCCGTGACCCTTCGCCGTGTATGGCGCGAAGTATCGAACCCGGTCGAATGGCGCCGGATCGACGCCGAGCTTCTCGTATATCTCGCGATCGCGGTCGGTTATCGCTCCCGGCTGATCCAGGAAGCAGAGATCGGGTCCCTTCACGTTGAACAGGACCGCGGCGATCGATCCCTTCTGCGCCGGGAAGTGCGTGAAGAGCGAGGCGAGGATCCATTCGACTGCGCTCGTCTTCGTTGCGAGCCCCGACACCCCGGCGATGTTGAGGTGCGCCGCTTCCGGACCCACGAGGAAGTCTGCGTCGAGGTAGATCGGCGAGTCGGTTCCGCCCGCGCGGTAGATCCCGATGGGAATCCCCGTGTTGTTCCCGGGACGAAGATAGCCGTCCATCCGGAGCGCAACCGCGACGTCGTCATCCGTCGCGAGAAAGACCTGCCCCATGGGAACAGGCTGGAGGGGCTCTTCCGGGATCTGTCGCAGCACGGCCGCCGTGTACAGCCGGATCTCCGCCCGCTCGGTGAGCGAAAGGCCGGGGCTCGACGGATCGCCATCGTGGCCGAGCACATCGTGGAGCGGGGTCTGGAGGTCGGTGTAGCTGAAGCCTTCGACGACCACTCCGTAGATGTGGGGAATGTGCCCCTCCACAGGCTCGTTGCCATCCACGCGGACGATGGTCCCGATCCCCACAGGGGAATCGAGGGCTGTCCAGAAATGGAACTCGTGCGGCGTGTTCGGGCGTCGCTCGGTGGCGACGACGCGGCCCAGTGACATCACGTCCAGTTGCGAAGGAAGAGATCAGACCGCGCGGAGGGTCTCCTCACAGTCGCGGATACCGTACACCATGGTGTCCCACCGTGCATCGGGGAGCGACAGCGGCCGGGCCTCGGCCAGAATCCAGCGCGAGATCTCGTCGGCGTGCTCGGACGTCCCCCGCGCCTCTGCGACCTCGACGCGGACGAGCCCCCACAGGGGATCATGGCCCGCTGCTTCGCGGATTCGAAGATACCACGTCGCAACCGTCGCCCACTTGGGCGTGATGCGCAGCATCGTCGATCGCTCCCCTCGCCGGAGCCCGAGCACGACGTTCATCGCCTCTCCCTCCACGTAGAGCACGCGGTGGCTTTTTACTACCCCTGCTACGCAGGTGGCTGTTCCCACCCTCGGGCTCCCCGATATGCTGCCGTCCACGAACAGCGGCCCGGGGTCTACACCGCACCAGCGCTCGGCCAGCTCGGTCTCGAGCGCATCCCTGCGCTGGCGAACCACGGAGTAGGCGCGTTCCGCGAGCGCCACCGGGTGCGCCGAGGCGAGAGGTCCCCCGGCATCCTCGGATCCGGTGTCGATCAGCCGAAGGTCCCCCTGATCCTCCCAGAGAGCAGGGGTGACGAGCTTCCGCGGCAGATAGAGAGCGGTCTCCCGCTCATGGCTCCAGGTGGTGAGACGCCTGCTGCGGCGCTCGCGAACGATCGCGGCGACGGTTCCGAGCACCAGGGGTGCGCCGCGATCGTAGGCGATCACCCGACTTTGCTGGGTGCCGTCGAGAAAGGCCGCGAAGCGACCCTCGGGCTCACCAAGTATCCGATGTGCCCGGACAGTCGTCCCTTCGAGGACGGAGGCGCTGACCGTGTGCGCCCTCTCGGAGGCCGGCGCTGAAAGCTCGAGCGGCGTCCCGCCGTCACCGACTGCCTGCGCCTCGGGCGCTCGTTCGGCGATATAGCGCCGTACCGCCGGGACATGAGCGTCCGAACCGCTCGATTTATACGTCAGCCACCTCGAACTCTGGTCGGCGAAGCCTTCGCCAGTGCCGTCAGCCCACCCATGATTTCATCTCCGATCGCGATCGCTCCACTGGTGCGTTCCTCCTCATGAGGCGTCTCGCGATCGTCGCGTCCATCCTAATGGTCGCGGCTGGCTGTGACAAGCTGAAGGCTGCCGCGGGAGGCTCGGCCGCTGCGTCCGATGCGCCGGTGGCCGATGCACTGGATCTCACCGGAAACCCCGACATTCTCTTCCAGATATTCGGGGAGAGAGGCGACACGCGGATGATCCCCCTGGCAGCGCTCCTGGACGGATCGATACGTCACATCAACCTTTCGGCTGATGGCTGGCGACAGTTCGCCGCCCAGTACGAGAAGTCCGGAACCTCGTACAAGCTCTACGACAACGGCCGCCCCGTCGGCGCTACGACCGTCAAGCAGGGAATGTGGGAGAAGCCGAACGCCCCGCTGTACGCCCTTCCGAACTGCCGGATCCTGATTCCCCTGGCAGCGGTGACGCTCGACACCCGGATCGAGCTTGGCTACACGGTCGATCTGCTCGCGACCTCGGCCGTTCTCACTCCTCCGCCTGCCACCAGCGCCGTCTCCCCCGCCGATCTAAAGAGAATTGCCCGCGAGCTAGGCTACGCAATTGGCGAGCGCCAGGGGATGTCCCGCAAGGCGGTGGATGGGCTTGCGTTCCGCAGCTTCGCCATTCCGACGGGCGCTACTGGCGCCGCAACGATAGTGGCATCCTTCATCGACACCGGAGCCGAAAGCGGGGCTGGGGCTTCGGCGGGCCACATCTTCGTCATCGCGGACATTAAGAGCGGCGGAGTCTATTCCCCCACCTACTCGCATGCCTTCGCCACCGTGACCGAGCATGACGAGTACCGGGTCTATCTCAACCACCTCGACCTCACAGGCGATGGCGTCCAGGAGATTCTGGTCGAGGCGCGGCAAGTCGGCGGAGGTGCCGCGGTAGCCGCCCTAAGCTACCAGAACGGCTCGTGGCAGGAAGTCTTCCGGAGCCGGTCGGGGTGGTGCCTGGAGACCGGAAGGGGCTGAGTCGCGCAACCTCTCGCAGGGCGAGGGGTACCTCCCTAGCTTCTTCCATGGGACAGGTAATCGGCCGTTCGGTCGACCCTCCCCCACTGACCTCGGCCCGCGACCCGGGTCGCCTTCGCCTCAAAGTAGCCCTGTATGTCCTTCCGTCGCTCGGCACTTCTCGTCCTGGCTGCAGCCTGTACCGTTGGTCTGGCCGGTCCTCTCGGCGCCCAGATGATTCATGGACGCCTGCTGCAGGAGGGTACTCTCGCTCCGTTGACCGAAGCGAGCGTTCAGCTGCTGGACGCACAGGGGAACGACCTGAACCGCATCGTCGTGACGAATGCGGCGGGAACGTTCGCAATGCGCGTCGAGCCCGGGCGGTACACACTCCGCATTCGGAGAATCGGCTTCAATCCGCTCGTGACGCCGTTGATCTCCCTCGCGGCGAACGACGTCTTCGAGGGCACATATCGCGTGTCCCCCGCGGCGCTTCGTCTTGCCACGCAACGCATCACGGCCAGGCGCGACCTGGAGGATGGCCGGGACGGATTTGCCAGGCGAAAGGACCTCGGCCTCGGGGTCTTCCTCGATCGATCGCAGCTCGCGGCGAGGGACCAGCGCGACTTCGCCTCCCTCATGGTGAACATCGATGGCATTCGCATCGAAGGAGATCGAAAGATCACGTCGACCGAGGGCTGGCGGTGTCTCTACTTCATGGTCAACCGGATTCCCGTGTCTTCGTTGCCGAATGCCCCAACGGGCACGTCGAACTTTCCCACGCTGGAGGACCTCGTCCCCACCGGGCACGATGTGATGGGGATCGAGGTTTACCGCGATTTCAAGGAAGTACCTTCGGAATTCCGTTTGGAAGCCTGGCCGGGATCCACCGCATCGCAGCGCGCCGCTCCGACGACGGGCTTCGGCACGCGGCGGTCTGCCCAGTCGCCGTGCGGACTCGTGAGCGTGTGGACGCGCGCGGCCTGGTGAAGTCCGCGCGGTGATCG
>JBGTMW010000329.1:0-4277 GCA_041743365.1 Gemmatimonadaceae bacterium | reverse complement strand
CTCGTCTGCCACTATTGCCTTCACAAGGAGCCTGTTCGAACGAAGTGCGAGCGCTGTGGCGGCGCAACGATGAGGCAGCGGGGAGTCGGCACGCAGCAGGTGGAGCGGCTGGTCGCGGAGAGATTCTCCAGCGCGCGGATCGCGCGCATGGATGTGGACACCACCAGCGGACGGTGGGCGCACGCGGAGATCCTCGATCGCGTGGGGAACGGGGAGGTGGATATCCTCCTCGGTACACAGATGATCGCCAAGGGCCTCGACTTTCCGAACGTCACCCTGGTCGGCGTGATCGACGCGGATGTCGGCATCAACCTTCCGGACTTTCGCGCCTCCGAGCGTTGCTTCCAGCTTCTCAGCCAGGTGGCCGGCCGCGCAGGCCGTGGTCCGAAGGGAGGGCGCGTCCTGATACAGACACGGGTCCCGGGTCATCACGCCGTCAGGTGCGCGGTGACGCACGACTATCACGGTTTCGTCCGCGAGGAGGCGCGAGGCCGGGAGCACCCCGTGTACCCGCCGTTCAACCGGCTTGCGAACATCGTCTTCAGCGGGACGGCCGAGCGTCCGACGGCGAAGCTGGCTATCCGTGGAGCGGAGTGGATCAGGGCGTTGCTCGCCGAGCATGCGAGTGGCGTCACCCTGATCGGCCCGGCGCCATGTCCGATCCAGCGGATCAAGACCCGCTGGCGCTGGCACGTGCTGCTCAAGGCCGACCAGCCGGGCGAGCTCACTCGCGTGATCCGGTACTTCCTGGAGCGCTTCGAGGTTCCGAACACGCTTCGCGCCGTCGTGGACCGCGATCCGGTCGCGCTGCTGTAGCGGCGATCGAGCCGGGCGTGTCGGTTCCCTGAGGCTCGCGGCTGTTTCGGCTTGAGAACGCTGCACCCGGTACCCATCTTTGACCGCGTGAGCACATTTCCCCACCCGGACTTCAGCGCCCCGAGATTCGCCGGCGCGCCCAACGCGAGCTTCGTTCCGGCCACGGCCGATGGGGTCCTTCCGGAGGACTTCTTCTCCACGACGAATCTCCCGACCTACGTTCGAGTCGGAAACGAGTGGCGCATGCCCAACGAGCCGCGAATGGATTCCGCATTGGTGCTCGATCCGGAGGGCGTCCTGTGGGCGCGCGAAGGGCGGCGTGTGCGGAAAGGCGACCGGGTCGCGGTGGGACTCAGCGAAGATGGCAGCGGTGGGATCTTCGTGCACAACGATGCCTTCCGCGGCGCGGCCGCCGCCGATGGCGAGTTCAAGTTCATGACGAGCGAAGTATCGCGCGAGAAGCCCATCGATTATTCGCTGATGGCGCGCCTGCTCATAGAGGAGCGAGCGCGTGGCGGCTATCCCGTGTGGGTGACCGGGCCCGCGCTGGTGCACTCCCGTGCGCGTGCGGACATGACCTGGTTCCTCGCCAACGGATTCGTGGGAGCGCTGCTCGCCGGGAACGCCGTCGCCGTGCACGACATCGAGGCGTCGATCTTCGGGACCACGCTGGGGATGACTGGCAGCGGCGAGGCCCAGTCAGGCGGTCACGGGCTTCACATGCGGGCGATAAACCGCGTCCGCGCCGCGGGATCGATCGAGCGGGCGGTGGAGCAGGGAATCATTACGGATGGCATCATGCATGCCTGTGCGGTGCACGGCATTCCTTACGTTCTCTGCGGGTCGATTCGCGATGACGGCCCGCTTCCGGGCGTCTACACCGATGCGCTCGCCGCGCAGGATGCCATGCGCCGCCACACCGTGAAGGCCACGATGGCCATCATGGTCGCGACGGCGCTGCACGCGATCGCCACGGGCAACATGCTCCCCGCCTTCGTGACCGAGCCCGACGGCTCGCTCCGCGAGCTCGGGACGATCTGCGTGGATTCATCCGAGTTCGTGGTCAGCAAGCTGAAGGATCGCGGAACGCATCAGGCGTTCGGCGTCGTGACGAACGCCCAGGATTTCATGCACATCCTTCGCCTATATGTGGAGCGCGAGCTCGATGCGCGGCGCGCGGTTCCCGCACGGGCCGCGGCATCGGCGGCGGTAAAATGACCGACACGCGCGAGCGCTTCCTGCGCGAGATCACCGAGCGCGTTCCCGCGGACCGGATCGCGGAGCTCCACCTGTTCCGTCCCATGCGTCGCGGTGCGACCGAGACGGGGATAGCCGTGATTGCCGCGGAGCTCGATGACGAGCCGCGCGCTCCCGATCCCGATCGCCACACGGTCTTCACCGCGCGATATCGCCTCACGATCAAGGGCGCCGATCGGGGGAAGTGGGAGTTCGACGTGGTCGCGGATGCGGATGCTCCGCTCACAACGGTCGACGCCGTCGTGCGCGGTGTGCAGCGCCGCGCCGGAGACGAAGAGGAGCCCGAGCGCCTCACGTCCGACGGGGTTCGCGCGGCGCTCGACGGCCTGTCGTGGCGAACGACGACGTAATCGAGGAGTTCCGCGCCTATCTGCGCGACCACAATCTGCCGGTCACCGCCCAGCGCCTGGCGATCGCCGACATCATCCTCGGCTCCGACGATCACCTGTCGGCCGAGGACATCATGATCGAGCTCGGCGCGCGCGGCGCGATGGCGGGAACGGCTACGGTCTACCGGACGCTCGAGGTGCTGCTGCGCAGCCGCCTGGTGGTGGAGCGCGACTTCGGTGAGGGGTTCAAGCGTTACGAGGCCGCGCGCGGCGTCCCCCATCACGAGCACCTGCTGTGCACCCTATGCGGTCGAGTCACCGAGTTTCGCGACGAGCGACTCGACCGCATGACAATGCTCATCGCCGAGCAGAACGGTTTTTCTCGGCAGAGCCACAGGCTCGTGATCTCGGGGATCTGCGCCGAGTGCCGCGCGCGGTAACGCGCTGAGCGAACGACGCTCAGTCCCGGCGGGTCGTCTTGCGGTAGGTCAACGTCTCCGAGAGGGGGCCGGCGGTAACTACGCCGATCAGCGAATCGCCCCTGATGTCGCCGACGAACACGCTAAGGGTGTCGGAGATGTCCGACTCGAGGAAGGCCACGCTGAGGCGATTCCCGGATCGCAGCCCCATCAGTGGACCGCCCGCGACGTCTGGGCTCCCATAGTGCTCGCCGGTGATGAACGTAGTGCTCCCGCCCTCGCTCTCGATGAAGAGCTTCATCGTGAAGGGCGCGATGCCATCCGACTGCGGAGCGACGTTCTCGTACCATCCCTCGAAGGGATCATCGAGATTCGCGGTGACGAAGACGTTGTACGAGTAGAGCTCCGCCACCCCCGCGAAGACGCCTACGCCGCCATCGAGGCGACTGATCAGCCCCGTGCCCGTGAACGGGTCGCTCGCCGACCGGTAATAGTCGAAGTAGTTCCGGTCCACGGCCGCAACGCTGATCCTGCTCTGGAAGCCGGGGAGGAATACGCTCGGGAAGTTGTTCTGGAAGACGTTCCGAAGCGTGCCGGGAAGTCGTGTCTCGAACTGTTCCGTGAAGAGGAACATCGGTCCCCATGGTGACTCGATGCGCACCAGATACCGATGGGAGAGGGGAACCGCATCCCAGAAGAAGCGAAGCGTGTCGCGGTCGCGGTTGAAGAAGCGCGTACCGGTGCCAGGCGCCACGGTCGACACCTCGGGCACCGTTGTCGTTCCGGTGACGGTGTCTCCCTCGACGGTCGTGATCCGTAGCCTGTAGGTGGCGCCCGGCAGGATCGGCAGCGAGGGAAGGCCTGGAATCGCGGGGTCACGCGAGCTCGCACGATTCCGGAACCGGTAGACGCCCGCGCCCCGTCCGTCGGAATTGCTCGTCGCATCCTCTACGGCGACGACCGAATCGCCCCTCTCGTCGTAGACGATGACGCGCGCATAGCGGATGGGGATCCCGCCGCCAGTCACGATGGGATCGTTCCGGTTCGGCGGGACATCGTCGTCCACCGTAACGCGACCGGTGAGCGTGCGCTCGACGAGAATGGCCACGTCCGGAGCCCATGGGTTGAGCACCGCGTGCACCACGGGCCGCTCGCGCCCGTCGGCAACGGTGATCTGCTCGAACTGGCAGGCGGTGCCCAGGAGCGCCGTGGCGAGAACCGTGATCGCGATCAGGCGCTCGCGTTCGGCGCCGATGAGATGGCCGCGAGTCACCATGCCACCGTCACGCCAATGCTTGGCAGGAAGGGAAACTGCGATGTGGCCTGGCGCTGCGGCGGGTTCGCCGTGTAGTCGAAGGTGTAGATGAAGACGTTTCGCCTGTTGTATGCGTTCACGACCTGGAGATACGGAGTGATCGAGGTGCGGCGGCGCTCGAATCGTCTCGCCAGCATGAGA
>JBGTMW010000328.1:0-4375 GCA_041743365.1 Gemmatimonadaceae bacterium | reverse complement strand
TGAGCGCCCGCACGAAGTTCACCTTCGCCGATGAGCGCGAGCGCCAGGTGAGCGAGGGGCGCCAGGTCGCCGCTCGCACCCACGCTTCCCTGCTCCGGGACCGGAGGGTACAGACCCGCATTCAACATCCCGACGAGGAGCTCGGCGAGCTCGGGACGCGCCCCGGAGAATCCCCTGGCCAGCACGTTGGCGCGGAGAAGCATCATTGCGCGAACTTCGCGTTCCGGTAGCAGCGGGCCCACGCCTGACGCGTGGCTTCGCACCAGGTTCACCTGAAGCTCGGCCAGCCGGTCATGTGGAATCGCCACCTCTGACAGCTTGCCGAATCCGGTCGTTATACCGTATGCCACTGCGCCATTCGCGACGATGTCGGCGACGATCCGGTTGGTCGACCGCATGCGCGCCGCCACGGTCGGTGCAAGCGAGACCGGCGCCCCATCCGCGACGGCATGGACCGCGCGAGGGTCGAGCGATTCCCCGTCGATCACGACACGTGCGATCATCGGCGGAATGTCTACGCGGGCCGCCGACGCGGCAAGGGAGGGAGCGGGCCTTCGACGCCGCCGCGGAGACCGAACCGACGTTGCCTCGCGCAGATCATCGCGCCCGGCCGAGCGCCACCGCTGAAGTTATCCGCAGAGTCGGTATACAGGGGTGCCGAGGGTCCTGAACTGCCGGGTCAGCCGCCGATGAACGCGGACGAACGCGGATAGCGGCAGATAAAGGGCGGAGTTCTTCTCGTTCTCTTTTGGGCTCTACGCGAGTCGCCGCTCCTCTGGTTTGGATCGGCGCGTGGATTGGCCGGCGAGAGGAATATCACGCTGGCCTCGTTAAACCACCGTTCGGATTCCACGAGTTCTTGCAGTTGTCCGCATTCATCCGCGTCATCCGCGGCAAAAAAGATCTTCCAGTTGCCATGGCGCCGGCCCGTGCCCGATCAGGACATCGATGGTCCCGAGCAACAGAGTCGGGATCCAGAGGTACGCGAGAGGTCCTGAACTGCCAAGTCAGCCGCGGATAAACGCGGATGAACGCGGATAGGGGCAGATAAAGGGCGGAGTTCTTTTTGTTCTTTCTTGGCTCTACGCGAGTCGCCGCTCCTTTGGTGGATCGGCGCGTGGATTGGCCGGCGAGAGGAATATCACGCTGTCCTCGTTAAACCACCGTTCGGATCCCACGAGTGTTTTGCAGTTGTCCGCGTTCATCGCGTCATCCGCGGCAAAAAGGTCTTCCGATTGCCATGGCGCCGATCGTGCCCGATCGGAACATCGATGCTCCCGAGCAAAAACAGAGTCGGGATCCAAAGGTACCCGAGAGGTCCTGAACTGCCGGGTCAGCCGCGGATGAACGCGAACGAACGCGGATAGGGGCGGCGTTCTTTTCTTGTTCATATTGGCCCTACGCGAGCCGCCGATCCCAAATGTTTTGCAGTTATCCGCGTTCATCCGCGTCATCCGCGGCAACAAAAGGTCTTCAAGTTGCCATGACGCCGGGCCGTGCCCGATCAGAACAGCGATGCCCGAACAGGCTCGGCCCGGTCGGCGGCCCCTCTAGAAACCGGTCTGCGTGCGACGATAGCTCTGCCGCTGATAGTCGAATTTCAGGTCCGGCTGCGCCTTCAGCGCGATGAAGAAGCTGAACGCGAAGTTTCCGTTCGGAGCCTGCAGCACGGAGAAGGTCGCCCGCCAGTCGTGCAACTCCCGAGCGAGATTGACCATGTGGCTCGCGAAGCGGGCCGTCTCGAAGTCATAGGTCGTCTGCCAGGACGCCGACCAGTTGGGCGTAATCGGGAACAGCATGTTCGACTGAATGGTCGTCGTCGGCTGCCGGCGCCTGAAGGGGCCGCCCCCGGTTGTCTGGCCGGCGTTCGGGTCACCGAGCCGGCTCGACTGAAGCTCCTCGATGCACCGCTGTTCCGAGATCGGATCGAGGCCAAGTCGGCCGCAGACCAGGGCGTCGTCATCCTCGATCACCGTTCCGCCTCCCACAGGCGGACGCTGGCGGCTCGACGAGAAGGTGAAGCTGGCCGACCACTCCTCGGCGTTCGGAACGTCGAAGGCCGCTGCGCGTGCGGAGCTGCCCGTCACCTGCTGCGAGGCTATCTGGCGGGCGAGGATGTCATCCTCGGTCGTGGTGGTCTGCTCGAGCTCGGGTGCGGTGTTCGGGACTGCGCGGCCGAACACCCGATACAGAGCCGCGAAGGGGTTCCTGCGACGGTTCACGGAGAACGATGCCCTGACTTCCTCGCGATACGGCTTGAAGCGCGAAGAGTCGCTGAGCACGCTCCCCTGGAAGAGCGAATAGGTCGTTCCGAAATCGAGCCCTGGAAGCAGATCGGAACGCGCCGTGAACCCGAAGCGATCGTTGGTGAGTCCCGTGCGACCGGTCACGCGCGCACGTTCGAAGTCCCAGCTCAGCGGCGTGAAGTTCATCGAGAGAAGCGTCAGCTTGGTTCCGGCATCAGTGGCGCCGGCGGTTCCCCGCGTCGTGTCCGCGGGACTTCGAAGCTTCGCCTCGAAATTGGTCGAGAAGGAAAGACTCACCTGGTTCTGCGCGAGCGATCCGAGGTACCCCTGGCGCGTGCGCCCCAGCGCGGCGAGGAAGTCGTTGCTCACCTCAGCCGACGGCGCGTACGAATAGCTCATGGAGGTCGTCACCGCGTGCCGGAATCGCGTATACGGCCCGAATCCGGGGAAGAGCCCGAAGAAGGTGGGCGACGCGCTGATTCCGTACTGGAGACGCTTCGACTGCCGGACGTATTCGCCGCCCGTTCGCTCGCTCCGGATCCAGAGAGCGGCCGGGTCTATGTTCACTATCGATATCGACGGGGCGATGTTCCATCGGCCCTGGGAGAGCGACGGAAGCGAGATGCCCGTCTGCCAGTCGATGTCGGTTCGGAAGGTACGGGGAAAGACGCGGGTGCTCCGGATGCTCGTATCGGCGACGTCGATTATCTCCCTGGATTCGGGAAAGTTGTTCTCCAGGTCCGAGACGCGAATCGAGTTGCGCCAGGTGAAGCCGAAGATCCGGAACGGCGTCTCGAGCGATATCGTCGATGTCCTGGTGTCCTGGCTCATACCGACGCTGTCGATTCCGCCGCCCGGGAGCGGAGTGAACCTGAACGCCAGCGGCCCGGTCTGCGGCACGTTGAGGGTCTGGGAATTGTTCGCCGACAGCGAGGGGGACCAGTTCAGCCAGGGCGCGAGATCGATCGGCTCGCTGCTGAGGCTGATGGTCGGGAAGGTCTGGTTGACCTGATCGCGTCCGGGAAACTGGGTACGCGAACCGCCAAGGCTCAGCCCGAAGGGCCCCAGCTTCTGCTGATAGTTGAGCCGCGAGTCGATCGTCGCGAGCGCGCGATACGGAACGAACTCGGTCTGGCGCTGGATCCGCGTGCTGGTGGTGTAGTTGATGTTCGCAGTCAGGCTGCTCGTCTGCGAGAAGCTCTGCTGGTGCGCGATCGACACCGATGTGTTGGTCGTGCCATCCTGCTGGTCGAGGAACGACAGCGACACGCGTCCGCTGAGGAAGCGCGACAGCCACCGATAGCGCCACTCGCCGTTGTAGCGAAGATAGCCCGGGTCGCCCTCGCGGGGACGCGCCCCGCTGCGCCAGTCGAGCGATACCTGCGCATCCATGTAGTCGCTGATCGCGAAATAGTAGCCGAGGTTGTCCACCGAGCGACGATAGGTGGGGCTGTTGCGCACCAGCTCGGCCACCCCCAGGCGCGGTGTGGTGATGCCGCTGCGTCGTCCCGACCGGAGGTCCTGGAAGATGAAGGGCAACCACATGATCGGGATGTCCGAGATGTAGAGCACCGCGGGCCGCGCAACGATGACTCCCTTCGTGATGAACTTGATCTCGCCGGTAGAGAAGTGGTAATGCGGGATCACGAGGTCGCAGCTCGTCAGGATGCTGTGGCCGGCGTAGAGCAGCCGACGATCGGCGATGCTGTCGTTTATCAGGACGGCAGGAGTCGCCTTGATGTACCACGTCTCGCCGCTGGTGAGCGCCGTCGAGACTTCCTGCACCCGCGCCCTCCCCGTTCGAAGGTCGTAGTCGAGACCTCCGACGGCGATGACATCGGCGGCATTCTGCGACGGATCGCGCAGGATTGCCGTGTCACCGCGCACGAGTATGACTCGCGTCGAATCCCTGTAGGTGATCGAGTCGCCGACGAGAATGCTCGTTTCCCTGGCGACCCCGGCTGGATCCCCGACCAGCCGCAGGGCGCGGCCCGTGGCGTCGAAAACCACCGACCTCCCCTGGTAGCGGGTGACGGTGTAGCCGGCGCGCTCCATGAGAGCACGCATCACGGAGTCAGGCTCTGCCCAGTCGAATATCTCCCTCACGCCGGTGGTGTCGCGGCGGCCGG
>JBGTMW010000327.1:0-6247 GCA_041743365.1 Gemmatimonadaceae bacterium | reverse complement strand
CTCTCCACATCATGCCCGGTCAGGAGCTCGGCGAAATCCACCGGAATATTCGCATCGAGGGCCACACGCACAGGTCTGACGGCGGTACCTAGGCGGCGGTCGCGTGGTCAACCAGCGCCTGCTTCGCCAGTTCCAGGACCGCGACCGCGTGCTCCCGGGTGACACTCGGGAACTGGTCAAGGAACACGTCGAGGGAATCGCCCGCTTCGAGATAGTCGATCAACGTCTGAACCGGGACGCGTGTCCCCGCAAAGACGGGCGTGCCTCCCAGGCGATCCGGTGAGGTCGTAATTAGCGGAGCAGACGGCATGGGGACCTCGGAGGATGAGAAAGCCTAATCTACCACCAGCCAGCGGGTGCGTCTAACGCAAGCGCTCCGTTGGCAGCCCACGCCGCGCCCCGCGCGCACTCGAAACACCCCGCCGCTACGCGCCGTCGCCCCCGGCAAGCCGACAGCCAGACCGACATCCCACCGATCGACCACCTGATCGATTTCGGTCACCCCGATCCCGCTTTCGAACAGCCGCCAGTCCGCCGCGGCACCGTCGCAACCGCTAACCTCATGCCACACTGCGACTTGGGTAACCATACCCGGGGGCACAGGCGGTGCCTTCAAGATGTCCCAGCCACGGGACCCCCGCACTGCCGCAAGGGCGAGCGCCGGAGCCGCACCAGGCCTCACCGCCAACCAGAGGTACTCCCATGCAGACAACGATGTCAGCCGACGAAACGGGAACCGCTCGCGACGCAGGCTGCGGGTGCACCGTCCAGGAATCCCGCGATGCCGGCACTCATGGGCTCGAGCCCGACCCCGTGGCGAAGGACCGCAACGTGAAGCGCCTCCGCCGAATAGAAGGCCAGGTGCGCGGACTCCAGAGGATGGTCCACGAAGATCGTTACTGCGCCGACGTGATGACCCAGATCTCATCCGCGCACGAAGCGCTGCGCGCGGTCGGACGCGAGCTGATGCGAAACCACCTCAGGCATTGCACCGCTGCGGCGCAGACGGCGAACGGGAATGGCGAAGCGATGTACGACGACCTGATCGAGATGTTCTACAAGCTTCGTCGATAGGCCGGAGGCGTCGGTCAGGGCTTGGGCGCCGCACCCGGCTCGGTGTCGATCACCGTCTGCGCGATCTGCACCATCGGAACCGAACGATCCTGGCTCGTGCGCTGCAGCATCTTGTAGGCTTCCTGCTCCGATGAGCCGGTGCGCCGCATCAGGATCCCCTTCGCTCGCTCGATCAGCTTGCGATTCTCGAGCTGCTGCCGCGCCGTTGATGCATCCTTGCGCGCGGCGGCGAGCTCTCGTGCGCGGGACGCGGCAAGACGCAGCGTCGAATCGAGTACCCGCGGCGGGGCAGGCTTCGGCAGGAAGGCGATCGCCGACGTCGCCGTGATGTCTCGCTCCGTGAGCGTGACACTGGGATCGCCGCTGAACAGCACCACCGCGACCCCTGGCAACGCCTGGGTTATCGACTCCGCGGCCTCGATTCCCGAGCCATCGGGCATGTGCACGTCGAGAAGCACCACATCGGGGGCGACTTCCCGCGCGAGCGCAGCAGCCTCGCGCCCCGTTCCCACCTCGCCGACCACGACGTAGCCAAGCGAGGCCAGCAGCTCCACGAGAAGCGACCGGGCACCCAGGTCGTCTTCGGCAACCAGCACGCGAATTACGGACGGAGTCTCTGTCATTGGGCCATTGCCAGGTTGAATCCCGGCGAGGTGAGCGACGTCGCCCATTTCACTCGTCCACGGAAATGAGGTCGAGCAGCTCGTTCGTTCGAACGGGCTTTCGAAGAACGAAATCGGCCGATGGGGTGGTGGCCGTGCGACCCTCCCATCCGGTGACGACGCCGATTCGCATCCCGGGCCAGCGCGACCTCGCCTCGGCAACGAGGTCCCATCCACTTCCATCGGGCAGTCCGATGTCCGTGAGAAGGAGATCGTACGGACATGGGGCGCCCACCGAAAGGTACGCCATTGCACCGGCCGCCGTCGAAGCGCATTCCACGGAGTGCCCCTCGGTGATGAGCACCTCCTGCATGAACTCCAGGCTCTCGGGGTTGTCCTCGACGAGGAGGATCCTGCGGCTCACACGCGCGCCTTTCGCCCGGGGAACCAGGCTCGCGAGCTCGGTCGAGAGCGGGAACGCGAGCCGCACGGCTGTCCCCTTCCCGGACGCCGAATCGATCTCCGCCCGACCGCGGTGCCGCTTCATGATTCCGTACACCTCCGAGAGGCCGAGGCCCGTTCCCCGCGTACCCTTGGTGGTGAAGAAGGGCTCGAAGGCGCGCTCGCGCACCTCCTCGCTCATTCCCGCGCCGGTGTCGCGCACCTCAATGCATGCCTCGCCATCACAAACCGACGTGGTGATCGAGAGCGTCCCGCCGCCGGGCATCGCATCAAGCGCGTTCTGGATCAGGTTGAGCATCGCTTCGCGAACCTCTCCGGGGATGCCGCGCGCGAGGACGCTGTCCTCATCGGTGCGACGGAGGTGGACAACGCCACCCTGGGCTCGCTCCGCCCAGAGCGGCCGCGTCATCGCGATCACCTCATCGGCGATGTGCACCAGGTCCACCGTCTCCTCCCGCTCGCCGGTGAGCGGATCCTGGCGGATGAACCGGCCCACGCGCTCCGCTGTCGCAGCACCGGTCTCCGCAGCCTTCGCGATGCGGTTGGCGTAGTCCCGAACGGCGGTCGGGTTGTCGGCGTTGATGTTCAGCAGGTGCGCCGCCGCCATGATCGGGTTCAGCGCGTTGTTCACATCGTGCATGACACCCGCGGCGAGCTGACCGACCGCGGCCAGCCGGCGCTCGCGGGCACGCGCCTCCTGGAGCTCCAGCACTTCCTGCGTACGCTCGGCAACCATCCGCTCGAGTCGCTCGGCTTCCGTCGAGACCCGCTCGAACAGCGCGGCCGATCGACGCACCTGCTCCTCCAGCTCCGCCGCGAGCCGTGCGCGCTCCGTGACGTCGCGCTCGACGCTGACGGCGCCTCGGATGCGCCCCTCCGCATCACGCAGCGGATTCGAGTTGACCTCTATTACGGCGGGAGTCCCATCGGTGCGGCGCACCGAAAGCGTCTGGCCGCGCACCGACTCGCCGCGCAGGGCGCGCGCGGCAGGATGCTCGTGCATGAACAGGCTCGTTCCCGTCAGCGCGCGCGGGCGATCCTGTTGCCACAGCTCCGTGAGCGACTGCGGCTGATGGTCCGGGTAGTCCTTCAGCGCCTGACTGTTCGATCGCGTGATGACGCCCAGGGCATCGAAGACACGCACCGACTCGGGGATGACGTCGAAGATCGTGGCGAGCTGCGCGATGCTCCTCGCGAGATCCTCGCGTAACGCCTCGCGCTCGGTGACGTCGACGCCGACGAACAGGATGCCTCCGGCGGTGACGCCTGCCTCCAGCCGGATGAAGATCGCGTCGACCACCCTCGGCCCGACGGGATGCCGGAAGGGGACGCGGATGGTCGCCGAGCGCGTCGTGCGCGCCACCACCGCATCGATCTGCTCGGCGAGGTCGGCGAGCGCGTTCGGGAATGCGTCGTAGATCGGCCGCGCGAAAGACTGCGTGGGTGCGAGGGACGTCAGCTCCCTATAGCGCTCGTTCGCGCGGATGAGCCGGAGGTCGTCGTCGAACATCGCGACAGCCTGCGGAACCATCTCGAACACCGCCTCGAAGCGCGCGAGCTGCGTGCTGAGGCTGTCCGAGTCGCTGCCGGGCGGCGTGCTCGTCATGCCTGCCATCTATCGCTCACCCTCCTGCCGGCGTCATCTCGCCGACCTCGCCCCTCGAGTAGCGTGACTCGACCCACCGCGCCGCGAAGGTGATTGCCAGCGTGAGCAGGATGAGGAGCACGCTGAACGCCGCCGCCGTACCGAACGAGAGCGCGCGGAGCTGCGCGAGGATCTCCACCGAGATCGGCCGGTTTGCATGGGTATACAGTACGATGCTCGCGACGAATTCGCCCACGGCAGTCACGGCCGCCAGCATCGCGCCGGCGATCAACCCAGGCCTCGCAGCGGGAACTATGACGCGCCGGACGGTCAGCCACCAGGATGCTCCCAGCCCACGCGCGGCGTCCTCGATCGAAGGGTCCATCTGCCGGAGCGAGCTCTCCACTGCCGTGGCAACGAGAGGTATCCCGCGAATGAAGTAGGCGAGCGGCAGGATCCAGAACGTCCCGATCAGGATCAGCCGACCAGTGGCCGGGTCGTGGGTGTCGAAGGTCGCGGCGAGTCCGATCGCGATCGCCGTCGCGGGGATCGCCCACGGGAGCGCGACGAGCAGCTCGAGCAGCCGGCGGCCCGGGAAGCGACGAAGGACGATCAGGTAGGCGGCGACGAAGCACACGACGATGTTCGCCGCCACCGCGATCAGCGCCATCGAGACGCTGTTCCGGATCGGCCTCCAGAGCTCGCTGTCGGTGGCGAGCCTCCGGAAGTTGTCGAGAGTGTACTCCGGCGGAAGAACCTGGGTCGTCCATGCGCCATCCCGGGCGAAGGACACGAGCATCACCATCAGGTGCGGTAGAATGAGCAGCGTAACGAGGATCAGCGCCAGCAGGGCGCCGCCGGCCCGGCCCACGGCCGAGCGGACGATGATCCGCGTCGCCCCCCCCTTGGCCGATACGGTATAGTTGCGGCGTCGCTCG
Source organism: Gemmatimonadaceae bacterium (assembly GCA_041743365.1). Taxonomy (GTDB): domain Bacteria; phylum Gemmatimonadota; class Gemmatimonadetes; order Gemmatimonadales; family Gemmatimonadaceae; genus JANPKQ01. The sequence continues at coordinate 1,586 of JBGTMW010000327.1, read as the reverse complement.
AGCCAGCGGAAGAGCACCAGCCCCGCGATCGCGCTCATGGCGAGCACCGTCGTCTCGACGTACGCGAGGCCGATGTTGCCGTTGAGCTTCGACGCGAGTATCTGGGTGGACAGCACGCGCACTCCGCCGCCGAACACGTACGGGGCGGAGAAGGAGCCGAGCGCGCTCATGAACACCAGCAGCATCGACCCGGCGATCGCCGGCGTGAGCAGCGGCAGCGTCACCCGGCGCATCCGCCGGATCACGCCGGCGCCAAGTCCGGCCGCCGCATCGTTCAGCGTCGTGTCCACGCGCTCGAGTCCCGCGGACACGAGCAGGAATACGTACACGTACATCGTGTACGCATGCACGAAGATGATCGCCGGAATCCCGGTGAAGGTCCACGGCGCACTCTCGAGACGCAGCACGCTCTGGATCGCCCTCGTTATCACGCCACTCTCTCCGTAAAGGAAGAGAAACGCGACGACGCCGACGAGTGGTGGCAGTGCCGCGGGCAGCGTGGCGATCGCGCTCAGCGTTCGCCGCCCGCGAAACTCGAAGCGGGTGAGCAGAAAGGCCAGCGGAAGACCGATCAGCGTGGCCGCGACGACCGAACCCGCGGCGATGATCAGCGTGGACCTCAATGCCTCGCGGTCGGTGGGGCTCGCGGCGAAGCGACGCCAGTGCTCAAGGCCGTTCTCGAAGCTTCCGGCGATCACCGACACGTTCGGGTACACAACGGCCCAGAGCAACAGCGCGAGGACCGGCAGTGCAAGCGGGAACGACGACGACCACCACCGCCGACTCACGAGCTCACCGCGCCGGGCCGTCGTCGTACGCGTGCCCTCATGAACGACCGCTGCCGACTCACGATCCCACCGCGTCGGGCCGGAGACGTGAGTTTGCGCTCATGCGCTGACAAGTGCGACCGGCTCTCGCTCGACCATCACGCCCACACTGTCCGACTCCCCCACGGCGCCGGTGGCCGACGCGACATCCACGGCGAGATCTTCCGTGAGTGCGACGCGATATACGAAGCCGCTTCCCGCAAAGCGGCGGCCGACGATGATGCCGCGCCACGCTCCGGGCGTCTTCGGATCCACGAAAGCGAGCGCCTCGGGCCGCAGCACGGCAAAGGCCTTCCGGTAGGGCGCGCCCGCCACGGCCTTGACCACCGCCACCCGACGCTCCACTCCCCCGATCGTGATGATCGCATGGGTGTCCGCATCCACAGCATCCACGAGGGTAGCGCGGCCAATGAAGTCGGCGACATCGCGCGACGCCGGCTTCGCGTACAGCTGCTCCGGAGTTCCGACCTGCATCAACCGCCCGTGCCGCATGAGAGCCACGCGATCAGCCACGGCGAATGCATCATCCTGGTCGTGCGTCACGAACACCGCCGTCACATGGAGCGTTCGCAGCACCGAGCGCAGCTCGTCGCGCATCGTGCGTCGCAGCGTGGGATCGAGGTTCGACAGCGGCTCGTCGAGCAGCAGAACCTTTGGCTCGATCACCAGCGCGCGCGCCAGCGCCACCCGCTGCTGCTCACCTCCCGAGAGCGACTGGACGGGCCGTGGCCCGACGCGCTCCAGCCCGACCGTCGAAAG
>JBGTMW010000326.1:0-4861 GCA_041743365.1 Gemmatimonadaceae bacterium | reverse complement strand
TCATCGGGCGAAGGATCGGATACGATCGCGTCGAGTCGCCCCGACATTACCCCGACAACGATCTCGTCGAGGTTACGCAGGCAGTCGCATGGGTTGCCCCCGTCGCCGGGTACGGCACGAATGCCTTTGCTCTCGACGACCCGCCGGTCGACGCTGCCCGCCCGGCGACCGAGGTGCACGCGAGGGGATCCGTGCTCGACAACGGAATCGTCACGGTCGCCATCGACGAGGCGGGAAACCTCGGCATCGCGTCTGTGCTGCATGGTGCAAGGGTGGCGGGGGTCCTTCACTTCGAGGACATCCCCGATGTCGGCGACCTTTACACCTTCGCCCCGGGCAGCAAGGGGGTGACGCATGCAAGCTTCCTCGGAGCCCACGTAGTTCAGCGCGGCCCCCTTCGCGGCACCATCGAGGGCCGATGGCGCGTGCGCCTGCCGGAGAGCGTGGTGCCTCACATCGAGCGCGCCGCGCTCACCGACTACGATACCCCTGCGACGGCCGTTCCCGCGATGGATCATGGCGCGCTCGTGCCGCTCGAAGTCGAGGTCCGCATCACGCTCGATGCCGGTTCGAGCGTCGTGCGTATCGACATCCAGGGCGAGAACATCGCGCGTGACCATCGCCTTCGCGCCATCTTCTCCACAGGCATTCGGGACGGCGAGTGCTGGGCGGATGCGGCCTTCGGGCCGGTGCTGCGCGTGCCTTTGGAGGTGCCTCCCGCTGATTGTGCAGCCGAGAGACCGGTTCGTACGGCGCCGCTCCACCGCTACGTCTCCGTATGCGGGCCCGATCGCGGGGTGACGCTCTTCTCGGATGGCCTCGCCGAATACGAGCTTCTGACCAGCGGAGCGATAGCCGTGACGCTGGTACGCGCCGTTGGTGAGCTGTCTCGAAACGATCTTCCGGAACGTCCCGGCCACGCCGGCTGGCCTGCGTCGACGCCGCTCGCCCAGTGTCCGGGCTCCTTCGCGGGCCGCTTCGCTCTCATGCTTCACGGCCCGCGCAATCCGGCGACGATCCACGCCATCGAGACCGCGGCCGACGACGTGCTCCTTCCCCTCATCGGATCGACACTCCGCTCGGCAACCGAGCTGCCGCCGCCGACGAGTGGCCTGGAGCTCCGCGGCGCCGGGCTTGCATTCGGTGCAGCCAAGGAGAGCGAGGATGAAAGCTCGCTGGTGCTTCGCTGCACCAATCTCACCGACGAGACGGTGCATGGAGCCTGGCGCATTGGCTTTGCGCGGACCGCTGGGTGGCTCGCGCGGATCGATGAGACGCCCCTGGAGCCCTTGGCGATCGATGAAGGCGAGGTTCGTTTCACCGCTCAGCCGCGTGCCGTGGTGACGATCCTCCTGCGCTGACTCTCAGCTTCTCTCGGCGAGGGTCCGACCCGCCGTCACCTGCTCGCCGGCCAGCCTGTCGCGCGCGGCGTCGCCGAGGAGGGTGCATGCGACCACGGTGACGATGAGCGCCAGCCCCGGCGCGATCGCAACCCATGGCGCGATGACGATCACGTCCCGCCCAGAAGCGATCATGTTTCCCCAGCTCGGCTGCGGTGGCTGCACGCCGAGGCCGAGAAATGACAGTCCAGTCTCCAGCAGGATCGCGTTGCCTACTCCGAGCGTCATCGCGACGATCGCGGGCCCGAGGGCGTTCGGCATCACGTGACGCCAGAGGACGCGCATGGACCGCGCGCCCAGAGCGTCCGCCGCCTCGACGAACTGCCTTCGGCGCACGCCGAGCACCTCCCCGCGGATCAGTCGGGCCACTCCCATCCAGCCGGTGGCGACCAGCACCGCCACGACCATCGTTCCGCTCGGGCGCCAGAGCGCCGCACAAAGCAGCAGCAATACCAGACGCGGTATCGAAAGCAGCGCGTCGGTCACGGCCATTGCGACCATGTCGATCACGCCGCCCCGCCACGCGGCAATCGCTCCAACGACGCTTCCAATGAGCACTGCGAGGAGCGCCGCGGCTGCCCCGATCGCGAGCGAAAGTCGACCCGCGAGCATCATCCGTGTGAACAGGTCGCGCCCGAAGCCGTCGGTTCCAAGGAGGTGAAAGCGTCCCTCGGAGTCGCTGCTGAACGGCGGCAGCAGTCGCGCAGCAACGACGTCGCCGATGGCGAGCGGATCACCTGGTGCGAGCATCGGCACGAGAACGGTCGCGAGAACGAGCCCCACGAGAATGCCGACGGCCACACGTGCAATCCGCGTCACGTATTGCGCCTGACCGGATCGAGCAGTGGCATCACGAGGTCGGCCGCGAGGTTCGCGCCGATGACGAGGCTGGAATAGAGAATGGTCGCGCCAAGGATGACCGGATAGTCTCTCGACGCGATCGCGGAGAGCATCGCGCGCCCCATCCCCGGTAGCGCGAAGACACTCTCCACGAAGACCGAACCCGCGATCACCCCGGGGAGCGACAGCGCTACCAGCACTATGAGTGGGGGCAAGGCATTGAAAAGCACGTGACGGCCGTGGACGCTCCTGCGCCGCGCGCCCTTCGCGCGCGCCGTGCGAACGAAGTCGGCGCGAAGAACGTCCGCCACCGCGGAACGCGCGTACCGGGCGATTCCCGCGGCTCCGATCGCCGTGAGTACCGTCACCGGAAGCACGAGATGCCTGACCACGTCCACCACTGCGGCGAAGCCCGAGTACTGGCCGGCGGGGTCACTGAGACCGAACGCCGGCAGCCTGAGCGCTGGAGGAAATCCCAGCCGCGATGCGCCGTAGGTGAACACCGCGACGAGCGAGAGCGCGAGCCAGAAGCTGGGGGCCGCGTAGATCGTGGTCGTGATCACCGTCAACACGGTGTCCGTTGCATGCCCCCGTCGCGCTGCCTGAATGCTTCCCACCACTATCCCGATGAGGAACGTCAACGCGAGGGAGACGAGGCCGAGTCCCAGGGAGAGAGGGATCGCATCCGCGAGCACCGCGGCGACGGGCCGGCGAAACGCAATGCTCTCGCCCAGGTCGCCGCTGACCACTCCGCCGATCCAGCGTGCATATTGGACGAGGACCGGAGCGTCCAGCCCGAGCTCCTGCCGCACGCGAGCGATGTCGGCAGCCGACGCGGAGGGCGCCACGAGCAGCTCCGCCGGATCGCCCGGAGCCGCGCGAACGAGCACGAAGGTGAGAGTGATGACCAGCCAGAGCAGGACGAGCGCGCTCGCGAGTCGCACGACGAGAATCCGCACGGCATGATGATGCCTGTGCGTCGCCGCGCGTCAACCGGGAGCGCCGCCTCGATCATCCTGCTGGCCATGCTCGGCGCCATCGCGTCCGGATGCGTCGCTCCCGAGCGGCCGGCGGACATAGTCGTGTACGCGTCGGGCGCGGATCTGGAATCCGGGAATCCGCTGGTGACGACTCACCCCCTGGCCCGCCAGGTACAGCGCTACGCGCTCTTCGTGACGCTGGCGAGATTCGACAGCGCGTTCACAGCGATACCCTATGCGGCCCGCTCCTGGCGCTGGGACGATGACCGACGGCGCCTGACGATGTACCTGACGTCCGAGCTTCGCTGGCACGACGGGACTCCGACCACCGCGCGCGATGCCGCCTTCACGCTCGAGGCGGCTCGCGATCCCGCGACCGGATTTCCGAGGGCCGCCGCGCTCGCCGGACTCCTCGGTGCGGACGCCAGGGACGACACGACACTGGTGCTGCGCTTCTCCTCGGCGCAGCCCGATCTCCCGTCATTCCTGTGCGAGCTTCCCATCGCGCCCGCCCACCTGCTCGGCGACGTTCCGCGCGCTGAACTTCGGAGGCACGACTTCGGCCGGTCACCTGTCGGCAACGGCCCCTTCATTTTCGCGGGGAGGACGCCGGGGCAGCGGTGGGTGTTCGATCGCAACGATTCGTTTCCACACGCGCTCGGCGGCCCGCCCGCGCTGCGGCGCGTCGTGGTCGCAGTCGTCGATGAGGCAACGACGAAGTTCGCCGGACTCGTGAGCGGGGAGCTCGATGTCGCCGGCATCTCCCCGCCGATGGCGTCTCTCGTCTCCCGGGACGGCTCACTGAGGGTGATCACCTATCCGCTTCTCTTCTCGACCGGCCTCGTCTTCAACACCACTCGCCCCCCATTCGACGATGTCCGTGTTCGCCGCGCCATCGATCTTTCGCTGCGGCGCGAGAGGATCATCGACGTCGCTCTCGCGGGATACGCCGTTCCCGCAGCCAGCGCGGTTCCTCCCGACAACCCGCTCGCGCTCCAGCTGATTCCGGAATTCGATTCGCTTCGCGCGGACTCGCTGCTCGATGCCGCCGGATGGCCCCGCGCCGGCGGGGGCTGGCGCGAACGCGATGGACTACGTTTCCGCGCCGAGTTGCTCACCGTCGGCAGTGGCGACAACGCTGTCGAGCAGCTCGTCCAGGCCGACCTGGCTGCGCGGGGAATTCGGCTGGAGATCCGCCAGCTCGAGCTCGCGACCTTTCTCTCGCGTGCGAGGGAAACATCGAAGCGATTCGACCTCCTGCTCACCGGCATCCCGGGTGATCTCGACCTCTCGCACATCGCGAGCATGCACGAGTCGCGCTTCGTGGGAGGAGCGCTCTCGTACAGCGGCTACACCGACCCCTCTCTCGATTCGCTCCTTGCCGGAACCCGCACGGCGGCCAGCGCAGCGGCCGTTCGCGACTCGTGGCTGGCGGTCCAGCGCGAGCTCGCCAGAGCGACTCCCACGAGCTGGCTGTACCACTCGCGCGGAGTGCAGGGCGTCTCGGGCCGGCTGCGCGGAGTGACAATGGACCTGCGCGGCGAGATGGCGACGCTCACCCGCTGGCACATGGCGGGCACCATGCCCGGGACGGATTCCTCGCGCTTCGACGCGGGCGGCGCGGCATCGGTCGAGCCGGTT
>JBGTMW010000325.1:0-4132 GCA_041743365.1 Gemmatimonadaceae bacterium | reverse complement strand
CGGCTACTCCGCCCGCCAGACGGTGGCGGCGTACGCGGAGTACGACCGATCCGTGTGGGCGCAGGAGCTGGCAATGACGCCGGCGCAGAAGCTGGAGCTGCTGGAGTTCGTGAGATGGAACGAGCGACCGGAGAACAGGTTCTACCATTACGACTACTTCCGCGACAACTGCTCCACGCGCGTGCGGGATGCGCTCGACCGCGCGCTCGGGGGTCAGATCCGCGCACAGCTCGACTCGATCGCCACCGGAACGACGTACCGGTGGCACACGCGCCGTCTCACGGAGGAGAACATCCCGATGTATGTGGGGATGGACATCGTTCTCGGCCCGAACGGCGACGTGCCCATCACGGCGTGGGAGGAAGCCTTCCTGCCGATGAGCCTGCGCGACTACATCCAGCCCCTGCTGGTCGCCACCCCTGATGGTGTCCCCGAGCCGCTGGTGGCAGGAGTGAGCCAGCTCTTCACGGCGTCGCGATCGCCCGAGGCCGCGGCGCCGGCAAACCGGCTCCCCCTGTTCCTCATTGTCGGGGTGCTGCTGGGTGGCGTGCTCGCATTCTCCGCCGCGCCCACGCGCGGTTCACGGTTGCGCCGAATCGGTGGCGCGATGCTCGGCTCCGCGTGGAGCGCGATTGCCGGGCTGATCGGGACGGTGATGCTGCTGAGCTGGATGCTGACCGATCATTTCTTCATGTACGCGAACGAAAACCTCTTCCAGCTGTCGCCGCTGTCGCTCGTGCTCGCGGTGATGCTGCCCGGGCTCATGCTGAGCGGCCGGCGCGCAATGCTCGCGTGGAAGGTGAGCGCGGTGATCGCGGCTCTCTCTGTCCTGGGATTAGTCCTTCAGCTGCTCCCCGGCCTGGACCAGGTGAACGGGGAGGTAATCGCGCTCGCGCTCCCGGTCCACCTAGGTGTGGCATGGGGGGCGGGGCGGGTCGCCAGGGCAGGAACCGGAGTCGCCTGAGCAGAGCGCTGGCGCCCGCGCCCGCATCAGGCCATCGTCATTGCATGCGCGCCCGTCGTGGCGCACCGTGTCACCCCTGCCGGAGTACCTGCGTGGCCCGCCTTCCCTCGACCCTCGGCGCTCTCGAACGCTCTCCCTTCGGTGCGCCGGACCTTCGCAACCGGTCCGTCAAGGACGAGCTTCGCGGTAACCTGCTCGCCCGGCTCTCCAAGGGAGGGCCGCTCTTCGAGGGCGTGCTCGGCTACGAGGAGACGGTGATGCCGCAGATCGTGAACGCGCTGCTCTCGCGGCACAACTTCATCCTCCTCGGCCTCCGCGGTCAGGCGAAGTCGCGGATCCTGCGTGCCCTGACCACGCTTCTCGACGAGGTGATGCCGATAGTCGCCGGAAGCGAAGTGAACGACAATCCCTTCGCACCCATATCCAAGTACGCGCGGATGCGGATCACGGAGGGTGGTGCGGACACGCCCATCGCCTGGGTGGAGCGCGACAGCCGCTACGTCGAGAAGCTCGCGACGCCGGATGTGACCATCGCCGACATCATCGGCGACGTGGATCCGATCAAGGCGGCTCGAGGCGGTCACATGCTCTCCGACGAGCTCACGATTCACTACGGAATGCTGCCTCGCGCGAACCGCGGCATATTCGCGCTGAACGAGCTTCCCGATCTCGCCGCCAAGGTGCAGGTCGGGCTGTTCAACATCATGCAGGAGGGCGACGTCCAGATCAAAGGCTACCCGATCCGTCTTCCCCTGGACGTGCTGCTCTGCTTTACGGCGAATCCGGAGGACTATACGGCGAGGGGCAAGATCATCACCCCGCTCAAGGATCGCATTGGCAGCGAGATCATCACGCACTATCCGGAGACGGTGGATCTCGGAATGTCGATCACGGGCCAGGAGGCGTGGGTTAGCCGGTCCGATATCGACGTCCGCGTTCCGGATTTCGTTGCCGAGGTCGTCGAGCGCATCGCGTTCGAGGCGCGTACGGACCGCCGGATCGACAGGCGCTCGGGCGTCTCCCAGCGGATGCCGATATCGGTGCTCGAGAACGTCGTGTCGAACGCGGAGCGACGCACGGTACAGATCGGCGAGGACGAGGTGGTGCCGCGGATCGCCGACATCTATGCCGCGCTCCCCGCCATCACGGGAAAGATCGAGCTGGAGTACGAGGGAGAGCTCATCGGCGGCCACACCATTGCGCGTGAGCTCATCCGTCGGGCGGCGGATGCGACCTTCCGCGAGCGTGCCGGCGGAGTGAACACGGATGATGTGGTGATGTGGTTCGATGGCGGTGGCGCGCTCCAGGTCTCGGACGACGTATCGGTCGACGCCGTCGTCCGCGGCTTCGACAGCGTGCCCGGGTTGCTGGACATCGTTTACGAATCGGGGCTCGCATCGGAAGACGATCCAGCCGTGGCCGCCGGCGCCTGCGAGCTCGTGCTGGAATCGCTGGTGGCGCGCAAGAAGATCTCGCGCTCCGACGCCGGCCACTACGGCCGCGCCGTCCAGGAGCAGCGTCGCCGGCCCAACCAGGACCTGTTCGGAGGCGGGCTGTCGGCATAGGGCCCGTCGTCCGGGCCGGCCCGCCATGGCGCATTCCCGCGAGCGTACACGTGACGACAAGCGCCAATCCCACCCTGTGCATCCGACGGGCGACGCCGAACGACCTGAACGCCGTGATCGCACTGCGAATCGCACTGCTTCGGGAGCACTCCGACAATGCGGTCTACGGACGCCTTCGCAATGATGCGGCGGAGCGGGCGCGACTCGTGTTCGGTGCGCAGCTCCGTCTGGAGGATCAGGTGACCCTCCTCGCGGAGCGCGGATCGGAGGTCATCGGCATCATGCGCTGCGCCGACAGCGCCGGATCGCCATTGCTGCATCCCGCACGGTACGGTTACATCTCCTCCGTGTACGTCGTGCCGCACCACAGACGGCACGGAGTGCTCCGCGCACTCTTCGAGGCGGCGGAGCAATGGTGCACCGAGCGCGGGCTGACCGAGCTGAGGCTGCACAATGCACCGGAGAACACGCTTTCCACCGCGACGTGGAGCGCGCTCGGCTTCGAGATAGTCGAGCACCTGCGGATGCGCCCCATCGCGCCCCGATAGAGGAAGCATGCCTGTCATCACGATCTCCCGACAGTATGGTTCCGGCGGCTCCGAGGTCGCCTCGCGGATAGCAAACGATCTCGGGTGGCGGCTGCTCGACAATGCGCTGATCGACGGAGTCGCCGAACGACTGGGGACGACTGTCGAGGAGGTGGAGGCGCGGGAGGAGCGAGTGCCGTCGCTCGTCCAGCGCCTTGCCGATGCCATGGCAATGGGGTCGCCCGAAATGCTGCCCACGATTGCGGATGCCTCGCTGCCGCCGAGCGATGAAAGACTGCTGGAGGTGACCAGGCGCGTCATCGCGGATTCGATTGCCGAGGGGCCCGTGGTTCTCGTGGGTCGCGGCGCGCAGTCGATGCTCGCCGAGCGAGCCGATACCCTGCACGTTTTCTGCTACGCGCCCAGGGCCGCTCTCGTGGCCCGTGCCATGCGTCGACTGAAGATCGACGCCGCCGCCGCCCAGAAGGCGGTGGACGAAACCAACAAGCAACGCGAGCAGTACGTGCGGAAGTACTGGAACCGGTCGTGGGCGGCACACGCGAACTATCATCTCTGCGTGAACACCGATTGGCTCGGCATCGATGGCGCTGCGGAGATCGTACTGCGGCTTGCGCGGGAACGCTTCAATATCGGATGAGTACAGTGTAGCAGCCGGGCGCCGGTCCGGATTTCCCGCTGGAGGCAAGGATGTACTCCACCTGTCTCTTCTGTCACGGTCACCTCGGCAGGAACGAGGTGATCGAGCAGTTCGCCGTCGGAACCCGACTCGCGTTCGATCCGAAGAAGGGGCGACTCTGGGTCATCTGCACGCGGTGCGCCCGCTGGAACCTCACGCCGATCGATGAGCGATGGGAAGCCATCGAGGATTGCGAGCGTCGCTTCAGGAACACGCACGTGCGCGTTTCCACCGATCAGGTCGGCCTGGCTAAGCTCACCGAGGGGCTGGAGCTCGTGAGGATAGGCGATCCGCTGCGACCTGAGTTCGCCGCGTGGCGGTACGGCGAGCAGCTTCGTCGGCGCCGGCGCAGGAGAATGGTCGTCGCCGGTGGGGTCGG
>JBGTMW010000324.1:0-5528 GCA_041743365.1 Gemmatimonadaceae bacterium | reverse complement strand
GCGGGCCCGCTCATCGCCCGGCTGCCCCCGAGCCGGATCGCGCTACTCCGGGATCCATGCGATCGCGCTGATCTCCACGAGGATGCCGCGGAGCGCCGCACCGATGACCGCGCGCGCGGGATACGGCGGTTCGAAGACGGTCCTGTACACCGCGTTGAACGCTTCCCAATCGTTCTCGTCGGCGAGATAAACCGTCACCATGACGACATCCTGCATCGACGCACCCCCGGCCTTCAGGACAGCGCGAAGATTCTCGAGCGTCCGGCGGGCCTGATTCGTCAGGTCACTGCCTTCGATCGCGCCGGTGCGCGGATCCTTGGGCGTCTGTCCGGAAACGAAGAGCGTGCGTCCGGCACGAACGCCCGGTGAGTAGGCCCCGACCGGGGGAGGAGCGTCCGGACCGAGCGTTACGGGTTGCCAGCTACGGGGTTCCTGTGCCATCTACTCTCCATGCATGAGGTCCCAACGGGATCGCGCCCACAAGATGCGCCGGCCCACGCCGGTCGCGCAAAGGGCCGCGACGAACAACGCGGCTCGACCGCCCGAACATCCACTGACGGAAATCAATGACGACTAGCCGCGAAACCGACTGGATGAACCACCCCGTCCTGCGTCGGTTGGTGACGGAGGCGAACGGCTTGACCATTGCCGAGCGCATAACCCTCGTGAAGGGACTCGTGCCCGGAATCGCAGACCAGCTCTCGGAGCGCGAATACGAGGGCTTCATCGCCGACATCCGGATCAAGGGCGAACGCTTCCACGAAGCAAAATCCCATCCCGGCGAGGGACGGGCGGAGCGCCAGACGCCCGGGGAGCGGGAGCTCGAAGGACGCTAGAATGTCGGGCGCGCGCTACCGGTGTCCACCCCCCCGGGGACGCCGCGCCTGCGCAGCGCGCGAGCCCTGTGCAGCGCCGCCACCCTGCCCCTTCCGCTCGGCTTTCGCCTTCGCGCGCGAACGCTCCTCGGCCTTGCGCGCACGTATCTGTGCAATGCGCTCGCCTATCGGTACCTCGAACCGCTCTCCCGTCCTCTGCTTGTAGTCGAAGTCCGGCACGGTGATCCGCGGCAGCCGCTTCGAGATCGCGCGCTCTATTGCACGAAGGTCGTTCTCCTCGTCCGGCGCGACGAATGTGAACGCATCACCCGTTGCTTCCGCTCGCGCTGTCCGACCCACGCGGTGGATGTAGTCCTCGGGCACCGCCGGCACGTCGAAGTTCACGACGTGGCTCAGCGCCTCGACGTCGATTCCCCGCGCCGCGATGTCGGTTGCCACGAGAACGCGGTAGCGCCCGCTCTTGAAGCCGGCGAGCGCCTGCGTCCGCTGCGCCTGCGAGCGATTGCCGTGAAGGCGCTCCACCGCCACCCCCGCCTTCACGAGCACTTCGGCGAGCCGGTTGGCGCGATGCTTCGTGCGCGTGAACACCAGCACATCCTTGAGCTCGTTCCTGCGCAGGAGCTCGAGGAGCAGGGCGGGCTTCAGCTCCTGCGCCACGGGGTAAATCGCCTGGGTGATGCCCACCGCCGGCGCGGACTTTCGCTCGAGGTTGATCGTGACCGGCTTCTGGAGGAGGTCGCGGCTGAGCTCGACGATCGGCTGCGGCATCGTTGCCGAGAAGAACAGCGTCTGCCGGCGCGCAGGGATGTGACGCAGCACGCGCCGAATGTCAGGAAGAAAGCCCATGTCGAGCATCCGGTCAGCCTCATCGAGCACGAGATACTCGAGCTTGTCCAGCTTCGCGTACGGCTGCCTGAAATGGTCGAGCAGTCGCCCCGGGGTGGCTATGAGCACATCGACGCCGCTGCGGAACGCGTGCTCCTGCGGACCCATGCCGACTCCTCCGAATACCGCCGCCCCGGTGAGGGGAGTGTGGACGGCGAGCTGCCGGAGATGCTCCTCGATCTGTGCGGCCAGCTCGCGGGTCGGGGTCAGGATGAGCGCGCGCGTGACTCCGCGCTTCGTTCCCATGAGGCGGTGAAGGATCGGGAGAAGAAAAGCGACCGTCTTCCCGCTTCCCGTCATTGCGCACGCCAGCAGGTCGTTGCCGAGCATGGCGGGCGGAATGGCCTCGCCCTGGATCGGGGTGGGGCGCGTGAAGCCGAGGTCCTTCACCCCACGCAGAAGGTCGGGATGCAGACCAAAGGAAGTAAATGCCACCGATACTCCGAAAAAAAGAAATGCGGCCCCGAAACCCAGGAGGCCGCGTTCAGCACGAGCGATCCACGAGCAATCGACAGGTTCGGCAAGAAGAGTTCCGCACGACGATCGATCAGCGCTCAAAGATAGCGTCCAAGCCGCCAATGCGAAGTCCCCGGGCGCGACGCATTGCTCTCGCGCCGTGGATATTCCGACATCGGCTGCCGCACCGTTAACTTGTGGGCAGCACGGCACCCTCCGCCCCAACCCAACCGTCGTCATGCGTCAGATCCTTCGACTGTTCGCCTTCACTTCCGCGCTCGCACTCGGCGCTTGCGTCGGAAATCCCACTGCCCCGTCAATCGAGGAAACGACGTTCGCGCCTTCCCTGGGTGTCGATCTCGCCGCTTCGACGCGCACAGGCTCGGGACTGTATGTTCGCGACCTCGTGGTCGGTGACGGCGTTGTCGTGGGCGCCGGCAGCAGGCTGAACGTCCACTACGTCGGCGCGCTCCCCGGCGGCTTCGTGTTCGACAGGAACGTGGCCGGCGTGAACACCCCCCTCACTTTCATCCTTGGCGCGGGCGACGTCGTCGCGGGCTGGGATGAGGGCCTCTCGGGAATGCGCGTCGGAGGGCGGCGGCAGCTCATCATCCCGCCGCGCCTCGGCTACGGCGACCGCGCGGTTGGCACGATCCCGCCGAACTCCATCCTGGTCTTCACGGTGGACCTGGTCAGCATCAACTGATCGGGACCGCTCCGTCACTCATTCGCTCCTCGCGCCCGCCGCGAGGCCGGCACCGATCTCCAGCGGCGTCAGCGCTTTCTCGCGAGGATAGTTCCGCGACAGGCGGGAGCGGCACAGTGGCAGGGATAACGTCGCTTCGCGGCGGGTGTGTGGCGCTCCTCGAGGACGTAGGCGTAGTCGTATGCGAGCTCCTCTCCCGGCTCTATGTCGCGAATCGCGTCGATCCAGATCCGCCCGCCATCGATCACGGCGTCGCAGTTGGGTGCACACGAGTGATTGATGAATCGCGCCTCGTTCCCCTGTACCGCGGCATCGATCACCACGTCATCGTCGATGGCGAAGAGACAGGTGTGGTGCCGCTCGCCAGGTACATCGGGATATCGTGCATCGGCTTCGGCGGGAGTGAGCCGCTCACCGGAATACTCGATGAGCCGCGTTCCGGAGGCGATGCGCCGCGTGGCGAAGGCGCCCGTGCCGTGGATCGGCGATTCCCGGACCTCGAACGGCAGTGAGGCTGCTCGTTCGGCATTCACCATGCGTGGAATTCCGACATGCCCCTGTATCTCGAAAGCAGGATCGTTTCCCGCAAGACGCCGAGGGACGGGAAGCTGGAGATCTCCGCGGTATCGGCGAGCGTGTTGATGCCCTTCGGAGAACGGCTCGAGGCCCAATGGTCCGGACGCTCGGCCCCGGCGACGGTCGTCACGATGTCATGCACCTGCAAGGGTGGGCCGGGTGAGCACGAGCACTTCTTCATCCAGAGCGAGGTGTTGATGTCGATGGAGCCCGAATCGAGCGTCGCCCTTTCGATGGATGAGGCGCTGGGCAGGCTCACGGTGACACCCGCACCCTGATCCCGGCGTAGTGACGCCGGACGCAAACATACCTGGAGGCAATGATGATTCCCGACGAAACGCCCTCTACCGGGCCTGCAGGCGAGCTCGTCCCGCCCCCGCGCAATCCGCCGACCGCCCTGGCACTCACAACCCCGCCACCGCCGCCACGGGGTCAGCGCTCCTTCTGGACGCGGCTTCAGCCGGACGCCAGGACTCGCAAGTTCGTGGATGACACGATCGATTTCGTCTTCGACCGCGCGGACGAGCTGGGCGACGACATCGCGCGCATTTTCGGGGTTCGCCGAAGGGGCACTGCCACGCCTCCTGCGCCTCCGACGCCGCCAGCCCCACCTGCCTCGCCCACATCGACCAGCTAGACGGCTGGCAGCGGCATTGTCATAGCGGTTTCGGATCGTCCGGGTTCGGATCGTCCGGGTTCGGATCCTCCGATGCCAGACGCGAACACCGGATCAACACCAGGATCAACAACTATGGAAGAACGATTCAGCGGATGAACCGGATCAGGCGGATGAAACCCGCCCGACGGGAGCGATGATGGTGGACTCAGGTCGGACCAGATCTGCATGATCCGCTGAAATCCGTTCAATCGCGCTTCCATCGTTGTTGCGCTTGTCGTTGCCAGTGGCTTCGTCGCCGACTGCTATCCGGATCTCGCAATCAGGTCACCAGCGTGACGCGGGGGCGGCCGAGCGAAATTCGCTGCCTGCTCGGACCTATTTGCCGGCTCTGTCGTACGAAATACCGGCACGGAGCACGTGCGCAGCACGAAGAGCCGGAGTGGTGCGAGGCACCACTATTTCCCGATGTGGTCCTCGCGTCTCCTGAAGTGCGTGGAGCGTTGGAGGCCGCAACCAGCCTGAGGCGGAGAAGCGGATGCGCGTATACAAGCTCGAAGGTCGCGGAATCAGGGGCACGATTCTCGGGGTCATCATCGTCGGCGTCGGCGTCCTGATAGTCGCATCCGCGCTGACGCTGCTGATCATCCTCGGAGCGGCCGCGACCCTGATTGCGGCTGGCGTGATCCTGTATCGTCGCCTCACCGGCCGACCGGTTCCCGGCGTGCCGCCTTCATTCCGGCGCCGGGGTCTCGACCCGGCCATGGAGGTGTTCGCCACCGAGGTCGAGGTACGGCCCGCGGAACGCGAGCCGGCCAAGGTGTTGCCGGCCGACAGGATCGACCGGGAAGGCGGGCACAGGTAGCCAACAGGGTCGCCAGCAGACCCAGATGTGAGAACGACGGCCTCTCGAATCGGAAATTGCTCTCCATTCGCGTGGCCGTCGTCTCGTTCCATCTTGCTGCGCTGTACTGGGGCGGCAGGATTCGAACCTGCGATCTCCTGATTAACAGTCAGGCGCTTTGCCAGCTAAGCTACACCCCAAAAAGGATACCGCGCCGCTACGCCGGCGCACGGCATCAGGACGGCTCGATTCCCCGTTCGGTGACATCCCGCCCCGAACGATAAACCGGCGCTCACCCCCGCCGCGACCGGTCGGACGCAGGAACCCGCTGCCCCGGTACGCCGCCCGCCCCCCCCCCGAGACGTGACTTTCGGCATTGACTTCGCGTCTGATTTAGGCTACCCTAACTCGTCGTGAGGGATTACGCAAGCCACGCTTAGCACCAACTATGACTGCCGCGCGACGCGCGAGTCTGGAGACGGCACCAATGCCACCTGAAGGCGATGATCGCGACGAAAAGTCGACGCTGTTCCGCTCTAAAGCGGAACCCGTCGCAACGCCCGGACTGAGCCGGCGCGAGCTCCTCCGGGCCGGGACCCTCGGCGCCGC
>JBGTMW010000323.1:0-6489 GCA_041743365.1 Gemmatimonadaceae bacterium | reverse complement strand
CCCGCCGAGTCGCCGAGCGGCCATCCAGCGGAAGCGCAGCTGCTCCACGTCGTCCCCGCAGGGGGCGACCTGGTCTATCTCTCCCCGCGCGCGGAGTCGGTGATCAGGGTGAGGACACGCAATGTGCGGCTCGGGGCGATTCTGGAGTGTCAGGTCGCTCCCGAGATGGTCGCGCGGCACCCGCATCTCGTTGTCGACCGCGACGTGCCGGCCCTCTTCGACGGACTCGACGCGGAGTGCTCGCGTTGGTACTCGACGTCGAGCCGGGCGCAGGTCCGGGCGATCGCCTCCGGCGCAGCTGGATGGTTCGCGCGGCTTGAGCGGAAGGGAACCGTGGCGATCATGGACCAGCCGCCATGGCATTCGGAAGCGCCGGGGAGCGCATTCCGGATACTTCGTCCATTCGCAGCAACGGGTTCTGCGCCGGGGACGCCGGCCGTAGTCACGTTGAATGGTGATCGAGTGCGTCCGGGATTCTTCGGATTCACCCTGCGCGACGTTCGCACCGGGCTCCTCGGCGACGAGCGCGCCTGGATGCGCGGCGCCACCAGCGTGTGGCCAGGCTCCGTCGATCGCGTGCATGCGGAGCACGAACTGTTCGTTCGGCTGGAGCGCTACGCCGCCGATCGCCCGGGAACGGTCGGCGGCCTTGCGCTGCGCCCCCTCGGCTGGGCGTCGACGGGTGAGGGCTCGATCGCAATGCCGCTGTATCGCGTTCCCCTCGCCACCCTCGACGCGCCGCTGCGCCTGCGACAGTGGATCGTCGAGCGTGACGAGAACCTGCTCTCCGTTCTCTCGTCGGTGGCGCGTGTGATCAGCGCCGTGCACGAGTGCGGTCATGGCATCGGCGTCTGTCACACCGAGGCGTTCGCGTTCGGTATCGAGTGGGCACCTGATCCGCTCTGGCCCGTGCCCGCCGCCATCCTCGCCCACGCGCCCTGCGCGACTCTCCTCGGCGAACCGTACGCATCGCCAGCCGTGCGCGAGATGCTTCCGGCGCACTACACCATGCTGCGGACACCGGTGCTCGTTCCGCAGGTCGCCGCCGGACAGATCGCGGGCCGCGAGCGTGACATGGTGGGCTTTGGCGCGTTCCTGCTCGACCTCCTGCTCGACCGGCCCCTCGTCGATCGTGGGGCACTCGACTGGTACGATGCCGGCCGGGTGGTGCGCGAGGCTGCCGCTGACGCCAGCCGGCACCCGGAGCTTGCCGTGCGGATCATGGGGTGGATCGAGGATCCGCTCGGGTGGCGGAAGCTGCTGGCTGTGTGCGAGCGGCTAGCTCGCGGGGAGGTTCGGGGGGTTCTTGGTGCTGGTACGTGAGAGAGTGTGGAAACCGCTCGGCAACATCAGCTGCAGCAACAGCCGCCGCGATCCACAGGCGATACGTCAACGACGCTGGTGTCATGGGCTCTCCATTCCTCGCGTTGTTCGACGAGCTCCACGGAACAACCTGGCGCGGACGCGGAACAGGAGAACTCGATGAAGTGATGATCGAGGACGATGAATGGAGGAAATGGCGCCCGTCGGGCAGGCCTGCGGATCGAGGGAATTACCCCCCGAGGGCTTCTTACAGACGAATGGCGTGCACCGGAATATTATTGTGACAGCCGCACCGTGCCGCGCCGGCGTTGGCGCCGGAACGCCGCGGCGGTACGCTTCAGCCACCAGCCAGGAGTTACAGACGATGGTTCCAGCAACCGAGGCTTTCGCGCGCCTGCGAGAGGGAAACGAGAGGTTCGCGGCGAACGTGCGAGGCTCCGATGCGTTCCTGAGTCACATGCGGCGCATCGAGCTGACGACGATCCAGCAGCCGTTCGCCATCATACTCGGCTGCTCGGATTCGCGGGTTCCGGCAGAGATCGTGTTCGACCAGGGTCTCGGCGACCTGTTCGTCATCCGCGTCGCCGGCAACGTCGTCGCGCCTTCGCAGGTGGGCAGCGTCGAGTTCGCGGCCGCGCGCTTCGGAACGCGGCTCGTCGTGGTACTCGGCCACTCCCAGTGTGGTGCAATCATCGCGACCCTCGAGGAGCTGCAGCGGCCCGTGGAGAACCAGTCCAGCAACCTTCGGTCGATCGTCGACCGGGTACGCCCCTCGGTCGAGGGACTCTTCGCCACCGACCTCCGGCACGACCTGGATGCTCTCGTTGGGCAGGCGGTTCGCGCCAACATCCGCGCTTCTGTGGACCACCTTCGACACGGCTCGCAAGTCCTCGAGCAGCTGATCCATGACGACGGGCTGCTCGTGGTCGGCGCTGAGTATTCGCTCGAGACAGGCGTGGTCGACTTCTTCGATGGAGCGCCGAGGGTTGGCCCGAAGGCCGATTCAGCCGGCGGTCCTGGGCGAAAGCCGGCTGCGTCGCGGTAGCTGTCCTCGGCAGCGATCGCGGCGAATGGATTGTCTCGACATTCCAGCCCGGGCAGATCGGGACGAGATCATCACGGATTAATGCGTCTCTGGACGATCCACCCACGGTACCTCGATTCCCGCGGGCTCGTCGCCCTTTGGCGCGAAGCGCTGCTCGCCCGAGCCGTGATCCGCGGGGAGACGCGCGGCTATCGGAGTCACCCGCAGGTCGAGCGATTCCTGCTGCATCCCGCGCCGCGTGCGGCGATCAACGCCTACCTTGCGGGTGTTCACGCTGAGGCGTGCGCGCGCGGCTACGCCTTCGACCGTCGGAAGATCGGCCCCACCCGGGGCGTGTCAGGGATCGAGGCGACGTCGGGTCAGGTGGCGTACGAGTGGGAGCATCTGCTCGCGAAGCTCTGCCGACGAAATCCCGAGTGCTACCAGCGGTGGCGGGAGCTCGAGTCGCCGGAGTGCCATCCATTGTTCACCGTCGTTCCCGGCCCCGTCGAGACGTGGGAGCGGGTGTCTCCCGCGCAAACGCACTAGCCTCCGTTTCTCACCACACCGAGGGAGGCACTCACTGCGTACGGAGTACTACGTACGCTTCGGGCACTTCGTACTGCGCACGCACTGCGTACGGAGTACTACGTACGCTTCGGGCACTTCGCACTGCGCACGCACTGCGTATCGAGTACTTCGCACCTGACTGCGTGCTGCGTACGGGGCACTGAAAGGCGGACGACCCGGCATTCGGGGTCTTCCCCGAAAACGTGTGCAGTACTCGGTGCGCAGCCAAGTGCGAAGTACTACGTACGAAGTGCGTGCGCAGTGCGCAGTGCCCGAAACGTGCGCAGTACCCCGTGCGCAGTACCCAGTGCGCAGTCCCCTGGCTAGGGAACGAACCGTACCTCGACGATGTGCCTTTCCTCATCGTCCACGAGCGGGATGACCGGCCACTCGAGCTCCCTGCCATCGAGCCGAACCGAGGTCCCTCCCTCGGCAGCGTCACCGCCGGCGGTGCGTACCGTGATCGCGTACACGCTCTTCCCGAACCGATACTCGATGGCGTACTCCGGCCACGTGGCGGGCACGTGGGGCTCGATCGTCAGCGTGTTGCCACGCTTCCGGAAGCCGAGTATCGCCTCCAGTCCAACGCGGTACATCCAGCTCGCAGAGCCCGTGTACCATGTCCACCCGCCGCGCCCGAGCTGGCCGGTGGCGGTATACACGTCCGCGGCGATCACGTATGGCTCGACCTTGTAGGTCTCGACAGCCGCGCGCGTGTCGGAGTGAGTCAACGGATTGATCATCTGGTACAGCTCGAGCGCGCGCTTGCCATCACCTCGCAACGCGGTCGCCAGCACCGCCCATAGCGCAGCGTGGGTGTACTGCGCGCCGTTCTCCCGGACACCGGGCAGGTATCCCTTGATGTAGCCGGGATCGTGCGGCGTCTTGTCGAACGACGGCGTCAGCAGCATCAGGAGCCGCGCGTCCTCGCGCACGAGGTACTTCTCGAGCGACTCCATCGCCTGCTTCTGGCGGTCCGGGCGGCCCGCGCCGGATATCACGCTCCAGCTCTGCGCGATCGAGTCGATGCGGCACTCGTCGTTCGCGGCGGAGCCGAGCACCGCGCCGCTGTCGAAGTAGGCGCGCCTGTACCACTCTCCATCCCAGGCATGCTCCTCGATCGCGGCGACGTACTCATCCGCCTGCCGCCTCAGCTTCGACGCCACGGCGCCATCGCCTCGCGCCTCTGCATGCTCGGCGAACGAGCGCAGCGTGGTCACGAGGAACCACGCGAGCCACACCGTCTCGCCCCGGCCCTCGACGCCGACTCGATTCATCCCGTCGTTCCAGTCGCCGATGCCGATGAGTGGCAGACCATGCTCTCCTGTGGTGCAGGCGCGGTCGAGGGCGCGGAGACAGTGCTCGTACACGGTGCCGCGCTCCCCGGAAAGCTCCGGGAGGTCGTAGACCTCGTGCTCATCCTCGCGAAGGAGCCGCATCGTCAGATAGGGCGCGCCCTCGTCCAGGACGGAGGTGTCGCCGGTGACGCGGACGTAGTGGTCCACTACATATGGAAGCCAGGCCAGGTCGTCGGAGAACTTCGTCCGCACGCCGCGGCCGAGCGGCGGGTGCCACCAGTGCTGCACATCGCCTTCGACGAACTGCCTTCCGGCGGATCGGATGATGTGCTCGCGCGCCACCGCCGGCTCTGCATACACGAACGCCATGGAGTCCTGGAGCTGGTCGCGGAATCCGTACGCGCCGCTGCTCTGGTAGAGGGCCGAGCGTCCCCACATCCGGCATGCCAGCGCCTGATACAGCGTCCACCGGTTCACCATCGCATCGAACGTCGGCTCCGGCGTGCTCACGGTGATCACGGAGAGCCTGTCATTCCACGCGGCGACGGTAGAGGCGATCTCGGTGCGCGCGCGGTCCACCTTGCGGTACACCTTCGCGGTACGAAGGGCCGCCTCCTCGCCCGTGGCCGAGCCAAGCGCCACGACGATCTCGCGCACTTCCCCGGGTTTGAGCGTGATCACGCACTGAAGTGCGGCGCAGGGATCGATTCCCGCGCCGGTGCGACCGGTCAGCGGAGCATGATTGCGCAGCGCTGCCGGGTAGCCCGTGGTACCGTTCCGCCCGAGGAACTCGCGCCGATCGGCCGTGTGCCCGGTCAGTCGCTCGCTGATGGTCAGGAACGTCACCTCACCGGCGAACGACGGATCGAAGAAGTTTCGCGCCAGAATCGCGTGCTGCTCGGCGTTGAAGCCGGTCTGCACCTGGTGCTGGGTGTGCTCGCGCACACCGCCGAGCGCCCATTCCACGTAGGCGGTGACCGTGATCTTGCGCGGCCGGCCGCTGCGATTTGTGAGCCGCAACAGCGAGAGCTTCACGGGATCCTCGGCCGGAATCCCGACCGACAGATGCGTCGCGATGCCATCGTGCTCGCTCTCGAAGGTTGACTCGGCCGCTCCATGGCGGACGACGTACGGCACTTCGCTCCGCACGGGCGCCGGCGTCGCGCTCCACAACAGGCCTGTGTCCTCGTCGCGAAGGTACAGCACCTCGCTGGCCGGATCGCTCACCGGGTCGTTGTGCCATGGAGTCAGGCGGAAGAACTGGCTGTTCTCCGCCCACGTGTATCCCGCGCCGCGCTCCGTGATGATGAAGCCGCCGCGCGGATTCGCGACGACGTTGGCCCATGGCGCCGGAGGGACGTGATCGCCCTGCACCAGGATCTCGTAGCTCCCCTCCGCGGTGAGCTCGCCATAGCCGTTGGCGTACTGCTTCGCCCGAGCCACAGCCGCCGGCGGAGAAGTGGCGGCTCGCGCCACGCCGGCCCTGGGCGTCGGCTTCGCTCCCGAACCCCTCGCCGGCGCGGCGGCGATCGGAGCCGCGATCTCGCGCCGGATGATCTGGTTCGCGATGGGCGTCTGCCGCTCGGTGGCGCGCACACGTGGCAGCGCAACCTCGAGCTCCTCGATGTCATGCTCTCCCGTAACCCGAAGCCCGTCGGTGACGCGCCCGAGCGACCGCCCATCGCACGGCATGTGAACCCGCGCGGTAGCGCGCAGCATCAGCAGGTCATCGGGCCCGATCTGGTCGCGCCGCCTGATGAACACGCCGCCGGGTCGATCCATGAGGCCGGAGTCGGCCGAGGCGAACATCGTCTCGATGATCTTCTCGTGCAGCTCGGCGAAATAGGTCGATGGATGGTCGTTCAAAACCACGAGGTCCGCCAGCATACCGCGGCGCCGCCAGTAGTGATGCGCCGAGAAGAGCTGCCGCAGCGTCGGAAGTCCCTCCGGGGACTCGATCGTCGTGAGGATGATCGGCAGGTCGCCGGAGATGCCGCTCGCCCAGAGCAGCGGCTGACCGCCCCGGTTCCGCATGAGATCCTCCTCCGGCGCACGGAGCTGCGGATTCGCATAGAGCAGGTGGCCGGCGAGATCCTGAAAGACCGCAGCGTCTGCAGGCGAGATGTTGAGCTCCCTCAGCTCCACCTGCGTCGACGCCCAGGCGAGATCGAGCGCGCGCTGCGCCGCGTGCGGATCGTGGTAGCGGTCGGCGAGCTCGAAGGCGCGCTCGGGGCTCGGCGCTACCAGCGTAGTGAACGCCACCGAGGCCGACTG
>JBGTMW010000322.1:0-12995 GCA_041743365.1 Gemmatimonadaceae bacterium | reverse complement strand
GGCGCGTGAGTCGCCCGACGCGGATCGCGTTGCCGATCCATTGGGCGCCCGAGGGGACAAGACACGCGACGCGGGTCACGGCGCCCGGCCGACACCGGCCGCGCCGCCGCTCATGCCGCTGATCATCGATGCGGTGCGTGCGCGAGCCACGGTGGGCGAGATATCCGATGTCCTGTCGAGCCACTGGGGGCAGTACCGGGGAGCGTAACTGGCCTGTCGATCACGCCACGCCAACCTTCATCCGAACGCCAGAGACTTCATTCCGCCACGGAACGAGCGCAGGCGACAGGATGTGGCCGACGCGAAATGATGCGCTCCGACAGGCCCCGCCATCGCATCTGGAATGTGCTCCCTTGCCCCCCGACCTGCCGAGAGTTCAGACTATGGCTATCTCGCACTCGTAGTGGAGTACTGGATCTTCGATCCTCGCGACTGCGCTGTCGACTGACGACTGACCACCGTCGACTGTTCACTCCGTTTTCCGCTCACTCCGTTTCCCGCTCACTCGCTCCTTGAGCGCCTCCTCCCCGCCCGATAACTTCAACACTTCATCGGTTTCCCCTAAGTTTCGTGTAGATGCCCACTTACGAGTATCGTTGCCCAACGGGCCACGACTTCGAGAAATTCTACCGCAAGATCAGCGACGCCGGTGCCGAGGTTCCGTGTCCGCAATGCGGCGCGACAGGCGTGCGCAAGCTGTCCGCGGGCGCCGGTCTCGTATTCAAGGGATCGGGCTTCTACATCACCGACTACGGCAAGGACGGCAAGAAGGACCAGCCGTCTGCCGCCAAGTCCCGGCAAAAGAGCGAGGGGGCGGGAGAATCGGCGGGCGGTGGCGATGCCGCGACCACCGGCGGAACCGACCCGAAGGCGCCCTCGGAGTCGAGGGTGGGGCCGGCCGAGCCGGGCGCACTATCGAAGGAGTCGCCGAAGTCGAAACCCGAGGCGGCACCGGCACCCAAAGAGTCATCGAGGTCGAAGTCCGACGCAGCACCCCCCTCCAGGCCCGGCAAGCCATCGACCGAATGACGGCGACAGATCAGATCCGCGCCGAGCTGAGTCGGGCGGCGCGGGAGCTTGGCGCGTGCGAAGGTCCGGAGCCGGCGCTCGAGCGCCCCCGCGACCCCGCTCATGGCGACTGGTCGACCAACTTCGCCATGCTCCTCGCGCGGCCGCTCCGCAGGAAGCCGCTCGACATCGCGAAAGCGCTGGTCGGGACGCTCGACCTGGCTCACGCCGGAGTTCGCGCGGTCGAGATCGCGGGTCCGGGTTTCATCAACTTCCGAATGGATACCGCCTTCGTCGCACGGGGGCTCGAGGGTATCATCGCGGCCGGCGACGGGTACGGCCGCAACGAGAGCGGGGAAGGCCGGCCGGTAAACGTGGAGTTCGTGTCGGCCAATCCTACCGGCCCGCTCCATGTCGGCCACGGTCGCCAGGCCGCGCTCGGCGATGCGATAGCGACGCTCCTCGAGTGGAGCGGATGGACGGTGTCGCGGGAGTTCTACTACAACGATGCTGGTGCCCAGATCGCCAATCTCGCGTTGTCGGTCGTTGCGCGCATCCGGCAGCGTGCCG
The DNA here is from genome assembly GCA_041743365.1 of Gemmatimonadaceae bacterium. Classification (GTDB taxonomy): domain Bacteria; phylum Gemmatimonadota; class Gemmatimonadetes; order Gemmatimonadales; family Gemmatimonadaceae; genus JANPKQ01. The sequence continues at coordinate 11,417 of JBGTMW010000322.1, read as the reverse complement.
GCTGCGACGCGGCGATTCCCGAGGGGGGATACCACGGCGAGTACATCACCGAGCTCGCGCAGCGGTACATCGCGGAGCACGGCGGCGATGCATCGAAGCTGGCTTCGGATGCCGATGATGCCGCGCGCGGCGCCGCCCTTTTCGATGATGTGAGGCATTTCGCGGTGGTGGCGCTCCGTGCGGAGCAGGATCTCGACCTGCGCGCGTTCGGCGTACGGTTCGACACGTACTTTCTCGAGTCGTCGCTGTACACCGACGGCGGTGTGGACAAGACGGTCGCCGCGTTCGACGCCAACGGCAAGCTGTACGAGCACGAAGGTGCTCTCTGGCTCAGGACGACCGATCTCGGCGACGACAAGGACCGCGTGGTTCGAAAGCGCGACGGGAGCTTCACGTACTTCGTCCCCGACGTCGCGTACCACGTCACGAAGTGGGGCCGCGGATTCGTTCGCGCGATCAACGTGCAGGGCGCCGATCATCACAGCACCGTGACGCGGGTGCGCGCGGGCCTTCAGGCCGTCGGTGCGGGGGTTCCCGAAGGCTATCCGGAGTACGTCCTCCATCAGATGGTCACGGTGATGCGCGGCAGCGAGGAGGTGAAGATCTCCAAGCGCGCGGGCGCATACGTCACGGTGCGCGACCTCGTCGATGAAGTGGGGCGCGATGCCGTGCGCTACTTCTTCGTGATGCGGAAGGGGGATTCGCCGCTCGTGTTCGACATCGACCTCGCGCGATCGCAGTCGGAGGAGAACCCCGTTTACTACGTGCAGATGGCGCATGCGCGGATGAGCGGGATCTTCCGCGTCGGTGGAATCGATCCGGACACGGTAACTGGCGCGGGTACGTCTTTCGGGGTGCTAGCGCTGCCGGAGGAGCAGGAGCTGGTGAAGGCGCTGCTCGACTTCCCATCCGTGGTCGAGGGCGCGGCGGCGGCGCTCGAGCCGCACCGTGTCGCCGCGTATCTCCTCGAAACGGCCCGCAAGGCCCACCTCTGGTATCACAAGTCGCACGTCCTGCTCGAGGGCAACGATCCGGAAACCGTTGCGCTGCGCGACGCACGACTCGTTCTCGCTCGAGCGTCGCGCATCGTGCTTCGCAACGGCCTCACCCTCCTTGGTCTCACAGCACCCGAGCGCATGTAGCGCCTCGGGCCTCCCCCGGCACCCATGACCGTTCTCGTGGTTGGATCCGTGGCGCTCGACAGCGTCGAAACCCCTTTTGGCAAGGCGGAGGACGTGCTCGGCGGATCGGCCACCTTCTTCGCTGCCGCCGCGTCGCATCTCACGCCGGTGCAGCTCGTCGGGGTCGTCGGGAGCGACTATCCCATGGACAAGCTCGCGGCGCTCGCCCGCCGGGGCGTCGACCTGGCGGGTCTTGAACAGGCCGAAGGGGAGTCCTTTCGCTGGCGCGGACGCTACCGCCACGATCTCAACTCGGCGGAAACGCTCGAGACCCGCCTTGGCGTGTTCTCCCACTTCCGCCCGAAGATTCCCGATGCGTTCAGGAACGCGCCCTTCGTGTTCCTCGCGAACATCGATCCGCGGCTTCAGCTCGACGTTCTCAAGCAGGTCGAGCGCCCCAAGCTCGTCGCGTGCGACACCATGAATTTCTGGATCGAGAGCCGCCGCCCCGACCTGCTCGAGCTCCTCGGGCATGTCGATCTCGTCACGCTCAACGACAGCGAAGCGCGGCAGCTCACGGAGCAGTCCAACATAGTGAAGGCGGCGCGCTGGATTCTCGACCGCGGCCCCACGCACGTCATCATCAAGAAGGGCGAGCACGGCGCATTCATGTTCACGAGGGAGACCATTTTCTTCGCGCCGGCTTTTCCACTCGAGGATGTCTTCGATCCCACGGGCGCGGGAGACTCCTTCGCCGGTGGCTTCATGGGCTATCTCGCCCGGAGCGGAGATCTCAGCGAGGAAAACCTGCGGCGGGCGGTCATCTACGGATCCGCGATGGGATCGTTCGCAGTCGAGCGCTTCTCGATCGGGCGCCTCCTCGAGATAAGGGACGCCGATATCCGCAGGCGCGTCCGGGAGTTCCACCAGCTTGTGAGCTTCGAGGCGGAGCTCGTGACTTGAGCGCGCCGATGGACTATCGCTCGGCCGGGGTCGATCTGTCGGCCGCGGACGACGCCAAGGGGCGCCTGAAGGCGCTGGTCGAATCGACTCTCACCGCGGGCGCGCGCGGCCACTTTGGCGGCTTCGGGGGGATGTTCCGGATGCCGGACGACGCCGCCCGTCCCGTCCTGGTGGCGAGCGCCGACGGGGTCGGGACGAAGATCAAGGTCGCGATCGAGTCCGGTCGCCACGACACGATAGGTCACGACCTGGTGAACCACTGTGTCAACGACATCCTGGTCCAGGGGGCCAGACCCTTGTTCTTCCTGGATTATGTCGCCTTCGGGAGGCTCGAGCCCGCGGTGGCCGAGGCCGTCGTGGCCGGGGTGGCGGCCGGGTGCCGGGAAAACGGGTGCGCCCTGATCGGCGGGGAAACGGCGGAAATGCCCGGCTTGTACACCCCACCGGATTACGATTTGGCCGGCTTCATCGTCGGTTATGTGGACGAAGATCGCGTTCTCGGTCCCGACAGGGTTTCGGACGGGAACGTGCTCCTCGGCCTCGAGAGCAACGGACTCCATACCAATGGCTATTCGCTCGCCAGGCGCATTGTGAGCGAGCGGATGCGGCTTGGGACGGAGGACGAGTTTCCGGGGTCAGGGCGCTCGGTTGCCGATGTTCTGCTGCGGATTCACCGGTCCTATCTCGGTGCGCTGCTGCCGGTGCTCGGCCAGGTGCGTGCGATGGCGCACATCACCGGGGGCGGTCTCGAAGGAAACCTGAACCGTGTTCTTCCCGGCGGGCTCGATGCGGTGGTCGAGACGTCGAGCTGGACGGTGCCGCCGGAGTTCGTGGAGCTGGCGAAGGCCGGAGAGGTGGCGCGCGGCGAGATGTTCCGCGCGTTCAACATGGGTGTAGGAATGGTGGTGATCACCACCCCCGAGGATGCCGGCGCCGTCACAGATAGCGCCACGTCCGCGGGAGTTCGCTGCTGGCGGCTCGGATCGATCGGGCCGGGGAGCGGACGCGTCATACTCAACTAGGAGCACCAAAATGCGTTCACGCACGTTCATCGGTATTGCCGCGCTCGCGCTGGCACCGGTTACGCTTTCCGCGCAGGGTTCCCCGTGCGCGACGCAGCAGACATCGACCCAGGATGCGTGCCGCCTGGCCGTCGATCTCTTCCAGTACATGGCGCCGCAGATCGGAACCGCCATTGCCGGCGGTAACGCGACTCTGGGCCAGGGCGGAACGCTTGGAGGCTTCTCGCTCCTTCCGTTTCCACACCCGAAGATCGTGATAGGCGTGCGAATGAACGCGCTCCAGGGATCGCTTCCGAATCTCGACAACGTCATGCCGGACCTGACGGGTGAGAGCAGCGAGATGATCCCGATCAACGACCAGGTCATTCCCGCTCCGGCTGCTGACGTTGCCATCGGCGTATTCAAGGGCCTTCCGCTCGGCCTCACGAACGTCGGCGGCGTCGACATCCTGTTCAGCGCGATGTATCTCCCCGAGTTCGACAAGGGGAACGTGAGCATGGAGCTTCCCGATGGCGGCCTGAAGATCGGTTATGGTGCCCGCCTGGGCCTGCTCCAGGAATCGCTGCTCGTACCCGGGATTTCGGCCACCTGGCTGCGCCGTAACATGCCGACCGCGAACCTCGCGGGCAGCACCTCGGGCGCCATTGCCGGCGCCGACCTTCAGGTCAATGACCTCGACATCAGGACGACGAGCTGGCGCGTGGTCGCCAGCAAGAGCCTGATGGTCTTCGGCATTGCTCTCGGTGCCGGTCAGGACGAATATGAGTCGAGCGCCGAGATCATTGGTAACGCGGCCGGCACCAGCTCCCAGGCCGAGCGCGTCGCGCAGAGCCTCAAGCGGACGAACTACTTCGCCGATCTCTCGCTCAACCTGATGGTCCTGAAAATCGTCGGCGAAGTCGGTATGGTTCAGGGTGGAACCGTCGAGACATTCAACACCTGGGATGGCAAGCAGCCCGCCGACAGTCGCATGTACGGCTCCGTCGGAGCGCGGCTCAGCTTCTAGGGCTTCATGAGCACGGCGGAGCGCCCGGGCGCTGTGCGTGATGTTACGCACATGCGACGGGCGCTTTCGCTTGCCCACCGCGGGTGGGGACGAACGGCGCCGAACCCGATGGTCGGCGCCGTCGTCGTTCGCGATGGGGTGATCGTCGGCGAGGGATTTCACGCGGAGTACGGCGGTCCCCACGCGGAGGTCGTTGCCCTGCGCGTGGCCGGGGAGCGCTCGCAGGGCGCAACACTTTACGTGTCGCTCGAGCCATGCGCACATCAGGGGAAGACGCCCCCCTGTGCCGACGCGGTAATCGCGGCGGGGATCGCACGAGTGGTCGTTGCCGTCGCCGATCCCGATCCGGTGGCGCACGGCGGGGCGGCTCGGCTTCGCGAGGCGGGAATCGAGGTGGAGATCGGCGTGGAGGCCGAGCCGGCGTGCGAGCTGAACGCGCCCTTCTTCTTCCATGCCTTCGGTGCCCCGCGCCCCTGGGTCGTCCTCAAGATGGCGCTCTCCCTGGACGGCGCGATCGCCGATGCATCGCGGACGCGGCGATGGCTCACCGGCCCCGAGGCGCGGGCCGAGGTCCACAGGCTTCGCGCAGGCCACGACGCCATCGCGATAGGCCTGGGAACCGCCATTGCGGACGACCCGAAGCTCACCGTCCGTGGGGCGCCACCTCCTCGGGTAGCGCCGGCTCGCATCGTGTTCGACGATGATGCGATGCTGCCGCTGACGACGACTCTCGTGCGCACGGCGCGGGATGTCCCGACCGTGGTCGTGGCGCGTCGGCCGGAGCAGGCCCGCGCTGACGCCCTGGAGGCGGCGGGCGTGCGCGTACTTCGTGCCGAGACCATGGAGGAAAGCCTTCAGGCGCTGGCGCGGGATGGCGTGCGCTCCGTCCTCGTCGAGGGTGGAGCCGGGCTGGCCGGAAGGCTGCTCGATCTCGCTCTCGTCGACCGCATGGTTATCTTTCGCGCACCCATCGTCCTCGGCGAGGGCGCCCTCGAGGCATTCGCACACGCGCCGGGTGTGACGGTGGACGACGCACGGCGCTTCCGGGTGCTCGAGACCCGGACGTTCGGCGACGATACCATGACCGTCTACGCCATGACCGCCGCACCGTGTTCACGGGGCTGATCGACGATGTGGGAACGCTCTCCTCGGTCGCCGCGACCGAAGCGGGCCGTGAGCTCGGGATCATCTGTCGCTACGATGACCTGAAGGTCGGCGAGAGCATCGCCGTCAACGGCGCATGCCTCACGGTTCGCGAATGGCGGCCGGGCTGGTTCTCCGCAGCGGCGGTGGTGACGACGATCGGGCGGACGACCATCGGTGGCTGGGAGGCAGGGATGCGTGTCAACCTCGAGCGGGCCCTCAGGGCTGGCGACCGCCTTGGGGGGCACCTCGTGCAGGGGCATGTGGACGCCGTCGGACGGGTCACCCGCGTCGAGCGTCGTTCGGATGCGCTCATGGTCGACATCTCGCTCCCGGACGTCCTGATGGATCTCGTAGTCCCCTTTGGCTCCATCGCGATCGATGGCGTGAGCCTCACCGTGAATGCCCTGCCGGGCACCGGAGGCATCCAGATTTCGTTGATCGAGCATACCTTGCAGTCCACGACGCTCGGGGCGCTGGCCGCCGGAAGCGACGTGCACGTGGAGGCGGACATAATCGGGAAGTATCTTCAGCGGATCGCCGCTCCGTACGCCGCGCGCATGCGCGCCGGAGTGTAGGCGGGCCGCATCTTCTTCCGCGCGAGGCGACATGCTCGTCGGCGCGCGGGGCCGGGTGAGGACATGGGATTCGGAACGGTCGAGCAGGCGCTGCAGGATATCGCGGCTGGAAAAGTCGTGATCGTCGCCGATGACGAGGATCGCGAGAACGAGGGAGATCTCATCTGCGCGGCGCAGCTTGCGACCCCGGAGATGATCAACTTCATGATCAGGCGCGCTGGAGGCATGATCTGCCTCGCCCTGACACCCGCGCGCTGCGCACAGCTCGATCTCGCGCCCATGGTCGAGCTCAATACCGACGAGCACCGGACCGCCTTCACCGTCAGCATCGATGCCGCGCCCCGGTTCGGCGTAACCACTGGCATCAGCGCCCACGACCGTGCGAAGACGATTCGCGTCGCGGTCGATCCCGCCACGGTCGCCAGCGACCTGCGGCGGCCCGGACACGTGCATCCACTGCGCGCACGCGAGGGTGGAGTCCTCCAGCGCGTCGGGCACACCGAAACGGCGACCGACCTGGCACGTCTGGCGGGACTCTATCCCGCCGGAGTGATCTGCGAGATCCTCAACGACGACGGCACCACTGCGAAGCGGCCGCAGCTCGAGATCTTCGCACAGGAGCACGGCCTCACCATGGTGACCGTCGCACAGCTCGTCGCGCACCGTCTCCAGAACGAGCGGCTCGTCCATCGTGAAGCAGAGGCGCGGCTTCCCACCGACACCGGGATCTGGCGCATCGTCGGGTATCGCAACGACGTCGATCAGCACGAGCACGTCGCCCTCGTGTTCGGCGATGTGCAGGGCGGCGAGGGCGTGCTCGTGCGCATGCACTCCAAGTGTCTCACCGGCGACGTCTTCCACTCGCGGCGCTGCGACTGCGGCTGGCAGCTCGAGACGGCGATGCAGATGATCGCCGCGGAGGGGCGTGGCGTAGTCGTGTATCTCGATCAGGAGGGTCGCGGCATCGGCTTGATGAACAAGCTCCGGGCGTACGAGCTCCAGGACGCCGGCGCCGATACCGTAGAGGCCAACGAGCAGCTCGGCTTCAAGCCCGACCTTCGCAATTACGGCATCGGCGCGCAGATCCTCCTCGACCTCGGGCTCAAGTCGCTGCGACCGATCACCAACAATCCGCGCAAGCTCGTCGGCCTCGAGGGTTACGGCATGCGAGTCGAGGAGCCCGTTCCGATCGTGCAGCCGACGACGGCCGAGAATGCCGGGTACCTCGCTACGAAGCGGCTGAAGCTCGGCCACCTTCACCTGTCCTGATGGCGGAGTTCAGCGGAACCCGGACGGGGAGCGGGCGTCGCTTCGCCGTGCTCGCGAGTCGGTTCAACGAGACGGTGACGCAGAAGCTCGCCGACGGCGCCATGGACGCCCTCATACGACACGGCGTCGCCTTCGACGACATCGACCTCGTCTGGGTGCCGGGGGCGTGGGAGCTTCCTACCACCGCGCGCTGGCTGCTCGCCAGCGAGCGATACGATGCCCTCGTGGTTCTGGGCGCGATCATTCGCGGCGAGACGCCGCACTTCGAGTACGTGGCGCAGTCGGCATCGCGAGGGCTGGCGGAGGCGGCGCGGGACTTCGACATCGCGATCGGATTCGGCCTGCTGACTTGCGACACCATGCAGCAGGCGGAGGACAGGGCAGGGGGTGGGCACGGCAACAAGGGGTGGGATGCCGCGGTCGCCGCCCTGGAGATGGCGAGTCTCGCAGATCAGCTCGGATTCGCGGGCGCGGATGAGGATTGAGACACGCGCGCGATCCCGCGCGCTTCAGGCGTTGTATGCATGGGACGTGAGGGGGGAGCGGGACCTCCTTCGGATCGCGTCACAGGTCTGGGACGATCTCTCCGTCGGGCCCGAGGAGCGGCGTCTCGCGGGGTCGATCGTCCGCACCATCGCTTCGTCGAGCGAGCGGGTCGACCGCGAGCTGACCGAGGTCACCACGAACTGGCGCCTGGCACGACTCGGCGCCATCGAGCGATCGGTGCTCCGCATCGGAGTGGCCGAGCTGATTCGCGAGGAGACTCCACCGCGCGTGATCATCCAGGAGGCGGTGCGCCTCGCCGAGCGGTATGCGGGCCCGGCCAGCGCACGCTTCGTCAACGGCGTACTCGACGCCCTGGCGCGCCGGATGGGACGCCTCTAGTGCGCCTTCTCGTGGTGAACTGGCAGGATCGGGAGAATCCCCAGGCGGGGGGCGCAGAGATCCATCTTCACGAGATCTTCGAGCGTCTCGTCCTCCGCGGACACGAGGTCAGCCTGCTCTGTGGCGGCTGGCGCGGCGGCGCGTCGCGTGCGATGAGCGGAGGAATCGACATTCACCGGGTCGGCACGAGACACACCTTTCCATTCCTCGCACGCCGCTACTATGCGAGGGTGCTCGCCCAGGCCGGCGAGCACGTGCTGATAGAGGACATCAACAAGATTCCCCTGTATACGCCCAAGTGGGGCGCGCCCTGCCTGATGGCACTCGTGCCCCATCTCTTCGGCGGGACCGCCTTTCAGGAGGCGGCGGCGCCGCTGGCGACCGCTGTGTGGCTGGCCGAACGTCCACTCGCAATGATGTACGCCGGAGTGCCATTCGAGGCCATCAGCGAGAGCACGGCGGACGATCTCGCGAGCCGTGGCATACCGCGCGCGAGCGTGCGCGTGATTCATCCCGGAGTGCACGCCGATCGCTACACCCCGGATGCGGCGGCGCGAAACCCGGATCCGCTCTTCGTCTACCTCGGACGGCTCAAGCGCTACAAGGGTGTAGACATTGTGCTGCGGGCGTTCGCGCGGCTCGCACACCCGCGTGCTCAACTTCAAATCGCGGGAACCGGCGATTACCGGGCCGAGCTCGAGCGGCTGGTGGATTCGCTTGACCTCCGCGCACGCGTGTCGTTTCTTGGATTCATCCCGGAGGAGCAGAAGCTGGCGCTGCTTCGTCGCGCCTGGGCAGTCGTGTTCGCGTCACCGAAGGAGGGATGGGGGATGACGAACCTCGAGGCGGCTGCCTGTGCAACCGCCGTCATTGCCTCCGACTCCCCGGGTCTCCGGGAATCGGTCATCGATGGCGAGACCGGCATGCTCGTTCCGCACGGCGACATCGCCGCCATGACATCCGCCATGGACCGCCTTGCCACTACGCCGGCGCTCGTGCGTTCCATGGGCGAGCGCGGCCGGCGTTTCGCCGAGGGTTTCACATGGGATCGCGCAGCGGCGGAAACGGAACAGCACCTGAGGGAGATAGCCGGGCTGGGAGAGGAGGAGGTCGCATGACGACTCCGATCACGGTCGGCCGTCTCGTCGCCCTTCTCGGGGAGGAGCTGCAGCTCGAACTGCTTGGCGACGAAGCCGGACTCGAGAGAACCGTAGCGGTCGCCGAGATGTCGAGCCCGGGCCTCGCGCTCGCCGGCTACGTCAAGCGCTTTCCCGCGCATCGCCTCCAGGTATTCGGCGAGACGGAGATCACCTACCTGTCATCCCTCGACCAGGCCGAACGCGATCGCATCCTCCAGCTGTTCTTCGGATTTCCCATCCCCTGCGTGTTCGTGACCAAGGCGCAGGCATTGCCACCCGGAGTCGCCGAGGCCGCGAGTGCCGCGTCGATACCGATCCTTCGCTCTGCCCTCAAGACGGCCGAGTTCTACCGACGGGTAAAGCCGATACTCGAGGTGGAGTTTGCGCCCACGACGACTCTGCACGGCTCGCTCGCCGACGTCTTCGGCGTGGGCTTGCTGTTCGTCGGGCAGAGCGGTATCGGGAAATCGGAGTGCGTGCTCGACCTGGTCGAGCGAGGACACCGCCTGGTCGCGGATGACCTCGTGATGACCTCGCGTCGCGGAAACGACGTGCTCATTGGTCGCGGACACGAGCTTCAGCGACATTTCATGGAGATACGGGGCGTCGGCCTGATCGACGTACCCGCGATCTTCGGGATACGCGCCGTGCGGCAGCAAAAGCGTGTCGAGGTGGTAGTTCAGCTCGAGCCGTGGAACCAGGAGGCGGTGGTCGATCGCACCGGCCTCGACACCGAGGAGATCAACATACTCGGTGTCAACATCCCGAAGATCACGGTATTTCTGAACCCCGGGAAAAACATCACCGTGATCGCCGAAGTGATCGCGATGAACCACCTGCTTCAGTACAGCGGCGCCAACCCGGCGGAGCAGTTCAACAATCGATTGATAGGACGGATGAGGGCTGCATCGGAAGTTCGGCAGTATCTGCGCGAAGATGTTGAATAAGCCTCCACGGGCGATCGTCATCGGACATGGCGATTTCGCAAGCGGACTGGCATCAGCCGTCGCGCAGATAACGGGGCGGAGCGACTGTCTCGTCGCCTTGAGCAACCGCGACATGAGCGGCGAAGCGATCGAGTCTGCGCTGGAATCGGCGGTCGAATCCGCGGATGCCCGGGTCATCTTCACCGACCTGCCGGGAGGAAGCGCGACGATAGCTGCGCGCCGTGTGATCAGGGAGCGCGGCGCGCTGACCCTGGTCGCCGGCGTGAGCCTCGCGGTGCTGCTCGACTTCGTGATGAGCGAGGACACCGACCAGCGCGCGGCCGCGAAGCACGCGGCCGATCGAGGCAAGTCGGCGATCCTCGTGATCGGGGGCGGAGATGGCCGTTGAGCTCATGCGGATCGACGACCGGCTGATCCACGGGCAGGTCGTGGTGGGTTGGGGCCAGCCGCTCGACATCGGATTCATTGTCCTCGTCGACGACGAGGTGGCGACGAGCGACTGGGAACAGGAGCTCTATCGTATGGGAGTGCCGCCGGAGATGGAGGTGCTCTTTGCTTCGGTCGACGAGGCCGCCGAACGCCTCGGCGACTACGAGCGCGATGCACGACGCTGCATCGTCCTCACCGGCGACATTGCCTCGATGCGACGGCTGATCGAGACGAATGGACATGTGCGAAAGGTGAATCTGGGCGGCATCCATCACCGAAGCGGCCGCGTTCAGCGCCTGCGCTACGTCTTTCTCGCCCCGGAAGAGGAGGCGGAGCTCCGCGCCCTGGCCGCGCGCGGAGTGGAAATCACGGCCCAGGACGTTCCATCCGCTCGTCCGGTCTCGCTTGCCAGCGTTCTCGATGGGAGTGCAGGATGAATCCCGCCGATCTCCTCCTGCTCGTCCTTCTTGGCGCCGTACTCGGCCTGGACGTAGTGAGCTTTCCTCAGGCGCAGGTCTCGCGGCCTCTCGTCGCGGCGACGATCTCGGGGGCCCTGCTCGGGGACGCGGTCGGTGGGCTCCTCGTCGGTGCGGCGCTCGAGCTGATCGCGCTGGAGACGCTCCCTGTCGGCGCGTCCCGGTATCCCGAATGGGGTTCGGCATCTGTGGTCGCAGGGGGGCTCTTTGCGCGATTCGGCAATGAAGGAACGGGCGGGATGACGCTTGCGGTGCTCGCGGGCCTCGCGACTGCGTGGGTGGGCGGATGGACGATGGTTTCGCTGCGACGGCTCAATGGCGTCGTGGCGCGCCGCGCGCGCCCGTCGCTCGAGCGTGGCTCGCGCTCCACGGTCGTCGGCGTCCAGCTGTTCGGACTGGGCGCCGACTTCCTTCGTGGCGGCCTGCTGACCCTGCTGGC
>JBGTMW010000321.1:0-7074 GCA_041743365.1 Gemmatimonadaceae bacterium | reverse complement strand
CAGGAACTGAACGGCGACGCCGAGCACGACGCCCGCGGCCGCCCCCAGCAGCCCCATCGCCGCGGCCTGCGCTACGTACACGGCGAGCACCTGACCGCCCGTCGCCCCGAGGCAGCGAAGGATCGCGACCGCGTCGATCTTCCTGGCCACGAATGCGTTCACCCCGCTCGCGACACCGATCCCGCCGAGCAGTAGCGCTATCAGTCCCACGATGCCGAGAAACCCGGCCAGCTCATCGATGGCGTCAGTCAGGTCCACCTCGTTCTGCGCTGCGGTGCGTCCGCGGATGCGGGTCGTGTCGGGTCGAGGGGCGGCCTCGAGCCGCTGCCTGACGTCGGCGAGGGTACGCTGGGGGCTCTGATCGTCGCGCAGCTTGAGCATCGCCTCGTACTGCGCCCGGCTCCCGAACTCGAGAAGCTGGGTCGCCTCGAGCTGCGACATGGGAATGACGACGCGCGGCCCGATGGAGGCCGTGACCCCCGGATCGCCGGGAATCGCACGCAGGATGCCGGCGATCCTGAAGACGTGGAAGCCCAGAACGAGGGTGTCGCCCACCTGGGCATCGAGCGTCACCAGCAGTGACGGATCGACCACGGCGTTCGATCCCTGATGCAGCTCCGCCCACGCCCCCGCAGGCTCGGTGATGACGTCGCCGTAGAGGGGGAAGTTCTCGGTCACGGCGCGCACCTGCACGAGGCGCGTACCTTCCGTCCGGGCGACCAGCGCCATGGACGCGAAGCTCGTGACCCTCGCCACCGGCGTTCCCTCCGCGGTCAGCGAATCGAGAATGGTATCGAAGACCGTCGGGAAGGCCTGTCGCCCGGAAAAGGCGACGTCGCCGCCCAGCAGTGAGCGCGACTGGTCTCGAACCGAGCTCGTGACATTTCCCGCGAAGGAATCGATCGCGACCAGCGCCGCGACGCCCAGCGAGATCGACGACATGTAGAGCAGGAGCCGCTTCCGCGCGGTCCGGCTCTCGCGCCAGGCGAGCGCCGCGAGCATCCGCCACCGCGGGCTCATGCCGCCTCGTCGCGCAGGGTGTCGCTCACCACCACGCCGTCCCGAAGCCGGATGGTCCGCGTTGCGCGCGCGGCGACCGCGGCGTCGTGAGTGACGAGGACTACCGTGGCACCCGACTCGCGATTGAGCGACTCGAGCAGCTCCACGATGCGGCCGCCCGTGACTCCGTCGAGGTTGCCCGTGGGCTCATCCGCGAACAGTATTCGCGGCGAGTTCGCGAAGGCCCGGGCGATCGCCACACGCTGCTGCTCGCCGCCGGAGAGCTGGGTGGGGAAATGATGCGTCCGATCGCCGAGCCCGACTCGTCCCAGGACTTCGCGTGCGCGGGTCGCGGCCCGGGTGTCGCCCTGGAGCTCGAGTGGAACCTGGACGTTCTCCAGGGCCGTCAGGGTCGGGATGAGCTGGAAGCTCTGGAAGATGAAGCCGACCTTTTCCCCGCGCAGCCGCGCCCTCTGGTCCTCGTTCATCGTGGTCAGATTCGCGCCGTCGAGGAGCACCGAGCCCCTGCTCGGTGTATCAAGTCCCGCGAGCAGGCCGAGCAGGGTGGTCTTGCCGCTTCCGGACGGCCCCACGATTGCCACGAAGGCCCCTGTCGGGATCTCGAAGTTCACATCGCGCAGGACGGCGAGGTGCTGTTCGCCGCTGCGATATTCCTTCGTCAACTCTCTTGCAACGAGCATGAGCACACGGGTCTGGATCATGATGGCCGCCTCGATTACCGCGGCCTGCAGTGGCGCCGGCGCCGATCAGGCCGGACGCGATTCGGCGGCAGCCGAGGCGTCAGCCCAGGCAGCCGCGGCGAACGGAGAGAGTGCCACGCGGCCGGCGGCTGCCGAACGGCGTCGAACGGTGGTCTTTCTCGGGACCAGCCTCACGGCCGGGCTTGGCGTCGAACCGGACGAGGCATACCCCGCGCTGATTCAACAGAAGATCGATTCGGCAGGATTGCCCTTCGAGGTCGTGAACGCTGGGGTGAGTGGCGAGACTTCGGCCGGCGCCCTTCGGCGAACCGACTGGCTCCTACGGCAGCCGATCGACGCGCTCGTGCTGGAGACGGGCGCGAACGACGGCCTGCGAGCGCTAAACGTAGATTCGACCAAGGCCAACATCCAGTCGATCATATCCAAGGTAATGGCGTCGAAGCCAGCCACGCGGATCATGCTCGTGCAGATGGAGGCCCCGCCGAATCTCGGCATGCGATATACGACCAGCTTCCGCGCGATGTTTCCTGACCTTGCCCGGGAGAACGAAGTGGTTCTGCTGCCGTTTCTACTGGACGGCGTGGCTGGTGTTCAGGCGCTGAACCAGGGGGACGGGATGCATCCTTCTCCCGAGGGGGCGCGGAAGGTCGCCGAGAACCTCTGGCCCGCGCTGCAGCGCGAGCTCGTAGCTGCTGCGCCTCCGCCGCTGTAGGCGGGTCTGCGGGGCGGGGCCGCGGATGACGTCAAGGGCAACGTCAGGAGCGGCCGCGGATAACGCGGACCAACGCGGATTGAACCCGGTCAGGACGGCCCGGATTGGAAGCCGCGAGCTTGGACCGCGACCGCAGCGAGTAGCCTGATACGGCCAGCCAGCGGCTGGAGCTATCGGCATCAGGCTGATGTTGCCGAGTCGTTTTCACACGGACTCAAGCGCCGGCTGTCTCCCTCGGCAGCAGGCTTGACCAGAGCCATGAAGATCCCTTAAGTTGCACGGCTGTCGAAGTTTATGGACCGACCCCAAGCCTGGACTGATTCGTATGGCAATGCCCGCAACCCAGATTCGTCGCGGCATGGTACTCGTTTTCGAGGGCGACCCGTGTCGGGTGATCGAGTTCCGTCATCACACCCCCGGAAACCTCCGCGCGATGGTGCAGGCGAAGCTCAAGAATCTCCGTACGGGGAACAGCTTCGAGCATCGTTTTCGTGCCGCCGACTCCATCGAGAAGGCGTCGATGGAGACCCACGACCTGGAGTTCCTCTACCAGGGGGGTGACACGTACCACTTCATGAACACCGAGAACTACGATCAGCTCGAGATGGACGAGGAGATGCTCGGTGACAACGCGCAGTGGATGCAACCGGGGATGAAGATCCAGGCCGAGTATTACGATGGCCGGCCGATCGGCATCCAGCTTCCGAACTCGCTGATCCTCGAGATCGTGGATACGGCGCCGGTGATGCGCAGCGCGACGAAGACGGCGTCGACCAAGCCGGCGAAGCTCGAGAACGGCGTGACCGTGAACGTTCCGGAGTTCGTGAGCACGGGTGAGAAGGTGCGCGTGAATCCGAGCACGGGCGAATACATGGACAGGGCGAAGTAGCTGGCGCGGCGAGGCTTCCGGCGCGTCGTGGCGCACGGTTGATTAGGTGGCGGGGCGTGATTACGTTCAGACTCTTCGCAGGCAGGTCGTTGGACGCGACGAAGCGGGAATGTTCACCCGCGATGTCGGCATGGTGACTGTAGCTCAATCGGTTAGAGCACCGGTCTGTGGCACCGGGGGTTGCGGGTTCAATTCCCGTCAGTCACCCTAGCACTAGCGATCGGAACGGGCCTAGCCGGTTCGCGGCTCGCGCCCGAACCGGAACGACGATAGGTCCGTAGCTCAATTGGTAGAGCACTGGTCTCCAAAACCAGCGGTTGGGGGTTCAAGTCCCTCCGGGCCTGCTTACGGCACTGCGTACCAGTACTAAACTCGTACTTCGTAGGAGGCGGTCGAAGGGAACGAGACAGCGGCAAGACGGCGGCTCGACCTTGCACCACGTTGTCGCAGTTGAGTACAGAATACGAAGCTCCGGGACGCAGTCCGGTACAAAGTACCAGTACGAAGTGCGGCGCAGTACGCAGTGCCCGAAGCGTACGCAGTACGAGATACGAAGTTCGTAAGCAGTACGCAGTGCCGTAGCCCAAGCCAGTCCCGGCGCACAGATGCAGAGGCGGTATCGTCTAGGGGACTAGGACGGAGCCCTCTCAAGGCTCAAACACGGGTTCGAATCCCGTTACCGCTATGCGAGGAACATGTTCGGCGCGCGCTGCATGGCGCGCCGCAACTCCCGATGGTGAACGGCCCCATCGTCTATCGGTTAGGACGGCACCCTTTCACGGTGCAGAGAGGGGTTCGATTCCCCTTGGGGCTATGCGACGGAAGGTCGTCGAGCAGCAAGCGCGATGCAGCGGTCGCGTCGAGGGGCTGTAGCTCAGCTTGGTTAGAGTGCCGGTCTGTCACACCGGAGGTCGCGGGTTCGAGCCCCGTCAGCCCCGCTCGCAGTACGTACGAGACAATCGATGAGGATGTGCGCGCCGAGCGCGCCATCGGAATTGCCCTGGTGGTGAAATTGGTAGACACGCCATCTTGAGGGGGTGGTGCCGAAAGGCATAGCGGTTCGAGTCCGCTCCAGGGCATGGCACGTCGCCACAGTAGCTCAGTGGTAGAGCACTCGATTCGTAATCGAGCGGTCGTCGGTTCAATCCCGACCTGTGGCTCTGGATGGCTCCGTCCCCGGGCGGAGTTTTTTTTTGTGCGTCAACGTCACCCGGCCTCCGAGCAGCGACACCGGTTTGTCTGCGACGCCGGTCGGGTGAAGCGATGCTGAAAGGGAAGTCTGCGGCCCTCCAGGTCAGCGAACGTCGCTGACGCAGTTGACCGTTTGACGATTCTGCAGACGTACCATTAACGCCCTTCTGTTCTAACCGATGTTGCCGCGTACGCCGTTGACGCCGCAAACGCCGTCGTAGCCGCAAACGCCGGTGCCAGGGTCTGCGGAGGTCTCGGAGGGCGAGGTTTGCTTGTCGCCGGGGCCGCTTGGCGCTATACTCTCAGGCGCATCCGAACGTTCGCGGGCGTAATTCAGTTGGTAGAATGCCAGCTTCCCAAGCTGGACGTCGCCGGTTCGAGTCCGGTCGCCCGCTCCTCAACGCAAAGCGCCGCAACTCGAAAGGGTTGCGGCGCTTGGTGTCTGCGCCACGCTCTCCGACGACCGCGAACGTCTCACTCTCCGCGGTCGGTCGGCAGCCTCCTGGCAAGCCACCCCGAGATCCCCGCCGACATCACCCTGACGTTGCGGTAACCCAGCTTCTCGGCTCGCCGCGCCGCATTCGGCGCCTTCCTGCACATCGGGCCAGAGCAGTAGAACACCACGGTGGCGTCCTTGTCCCGCGGCAGCTGCTCTTCGATGTAGTCCGACGGGTCGAGATTCACCGCTCCCGGGACATGTCCCTCGGCCCAGCTTTCAGGCGAGTTGACATCGATCACCGCTACCTGCTGTTGTCCCATGAGCTGATGCAGCCCGGCGGGTGAAATCGTATCGAGCCCCATGAGCCGTGCGATCATCGTGTGCTCCATGTCGGTGTGAAATGGGTCGGCCCCATCCCGAAGCTCGGTGGCGACTCTTGCGATACCGTCATCTGGCCCACACTCGGATCCAGAAAGCCTTGGGGGCGGTTGAACGATCGTGGCTCGATCACCCAGGGCTTTGGCTCCGAAGATGGACGCGATTTCTCGCCTCCGCGGCGCGCGCGTCGAAAGATAGCGTGACCACGTCGACGCATGCATTATTGCCCGTGGAATAAGTGCTTCACACGGGGGATTCATCATGCAAGGTCAGTTGCCCGTAATATCAGCGCTCGTGCTGTTCACGACGCTCGCGCTGCCCGCTCCCGCGTCGGCGCAGCGATACACCGACGCCGACGGGCGGCTGCGCGTATCGCTCGCGCAACAGCCCCTGTCGCCGAACGGCCGATCCACCGACCCCCACACCATGGCCGAAGGCGGTATTCAGCGGATTCTTGCGGGGATGGGCGCGACGCTACGCGTCGACGAAGCCCGCCTCACCGCGGAGGAAGCGACGGAATACGGTGGCTGGAAGCGACTCGGAATGTCGCTCGGCCACTTCGCCGACATCGTGTCGCGTAACGAGCGTGACGGATATTTCACGGTCGGACTGCTGGCGACCTGCCCCTCGATGCCGGGATTGGTGGCCGGACTCCAGCGCTCCGGTCCCACCGGCACGCCTCTTCGAATCGGCATGCTTTGGCTCGACGCCCACCCGGACTTCAACACGCCCGAGACGACTCGCAGCGGGTCGCTGGGCGGCATGCCCGTCGCCGTGGCCACGGGGCGCGCACTCTGGCGCATGCGGCTCGATGCGAAGCTCGATCCGCCGATGGCGGATGAGCACGTGGTCATGGGGGGCGTGCGCCTGACCGACCCGCTCGAGCAGGCGCTGCTCGACAGCTCGCGGATTCACCAGGTGAGCGTGGACGATCTGCGCACTCGGTCGCCCGCGGTCTTCGCGCAGCTCGACCGCCTGAGCCGCACGACCGACAAGCTGTACATCCACATCGACATGGATGTGCTCGACCCGCGCGAGGTCATGGGGCACGGGAACAAGGTCCCCAACGGCCCGTCGAGCGACGAGCTCGCGGCGCTCTTCGAGGAGGTCTTCAGGCGGTATCCGACCGCGTCGGCGATCGGGTTCGCGACGATCCCTTCCACTAATGAAGGCGGGCTGTCACTCGCGGCGGTCAATCGCATGATTGCAGGCGCCGTGCGCGGCGTGCGCGCGCGCGAGCAGGCGAGGTAGTCTGATTTGACCATGCGAAAAGCCTCCCCAGCCCTCGTGCTCGCCCCCGCCGTGCTTCGCTTGGGACTCCTGGCCGCGCTCGGTGCACCGCTGCTGCAGGCATGCAGCAATGAAACCGCGCCCGAGGTGAACGCGGTCAGGATCGAACCCGAACGCGCGCGCTATTCCCCTGGCGACACGGTGACGCTAAACCTCGTCAACGTCGGCGCCGAGGACCTCTGGTTTAACGCTTGCCCGGCGCTTCTCCAACGGCGTGATGCGACAGCGTGGGTCGATGTGCCTGTGTCCGGGGCCAACTGCCCGGACATCGCCTACACTCTGGCTGCCGGGACCACCGCCACCGGACGTCCGCGTCCACTACCTGCAACGCTGGGCGACGGAATGTACCGCTACCGGGTCGACGTGCGCACACACTCCGGAGTTCCGGTGTCGGCGGGATCTCGCCTGTCCGCCGCGTTTGTCGTTGGAGGCTGAGATCGCCTTCCGGCGGGAG
>JBGTMW010000320.1:0-4711 GCA_041743365.1 Gemmatimonadaceae bacterium | reverse complement strand
GGGCGCGAGTCGCGCGTCATCCAGTGCCCCCGCGGCGATCGTCGACATCGACCGCGCGACCGAAGCCGAGCTCGAGACGCTTCCGCGGATCGGCCCGGCGCTGGCGAGGCGGATCGTCGAGGATCGGAAGGCGAACGGGCCATTCGGCTCGCTCGAGGCTCTTCAGCGAGTGAAGGGGATCGGACCGGCGATGGCTGCCGGGCTCGCGCCCCGCGTGACCTTCTCCACAAGTCAGCGTCCTACAGATGCCGCCACCTTCAAGCCCCTGACGCTACCCGCGTTGTGGCCCACGGCAGCCCCTCGCAAGGCCCAGCGCTGATTGGACTTGCGGCACCGAGGCCGCCGACGGTGGCGGCCGGTGTTTCATGCTGCGCTGGCGCTCCTGCACCCGTGTCTTCGACTGGGCATCCATGGCCGTTCCGGTACCCGTAACTGCTGAGCGAATTGGTGATCTCCTCATGCGAGAGGGGCTCATCACGCGCGAGCAGCTCGACCGCGCCCTGCTCGAGCAGAAGCAGAACGGGACGCGTGTCGGCTACAACCTGGTGAAGCTCGGGTTCGTCCAGGAAACCGAGATCACAAGGATGCTCGCGCGCCAGTATCGCATGCCGGCCGTCGACCTCTCGAAGTTCGAGGTCGATCCCCGCATCGCGAAGCTGATCCCATCCGAGCTCGCGATCAAGCACCTCATCCTGCCCCTCAAGCGCGACGGCCGCACCCTCACCGTCGCCATGGCGGACCCGACGAACCTCGGCGTCATCGACGACCTGAAGTTCATCACGCGCTACGACATCCAGCCGGTGATCGCGGGCGAGTTCACCTTGCGGAACCACATCGAGAAGCACTACGAGTCCACGGATGCGCAGATGCAGACGCTGCTCCAGGACATCGCGGATCTCGATTCGGAAGTCGAGGTCGTCGAGGAGCAGACGGAGTCCGAGCTCACCGCCGCCGCGATGGCGCAGGCGGTGGACGATGCGCCGGTGGTCAAGCTGATCAACGCGATCCTCACCGATGCGGTGAAGCGTGGCGCGTCAGACATTCATTTCGAGTGCTTCGAGCACGAGCTCAGGGTGCGCTACCGTGTGGATGGCGCGCTCCAGGAGGTCATGAAGCCGCCGATGAAGCTCAAGGCCGCGCTCATCTCGCGCTTCAAGATCATGTCGTCGCTGAACATCGCCGAGCGCCGGGTTCCGCAGGACGGACGCATCAAGCTGAAGATGGGGAAGAAGGTCATCGACTATCGTGTGTCGACCCTTCCGACGCTCTTCGGGGAGAAGGTCGTGCTCCGAATCCTCGACAAGGGAAACCTGACCCTCGACCTCGAGAAGTTCGGCATCGAGCCACGCGCCGAGCGCGAGCTGATGGAGGCGGTCGCGAATCCCTACGGCATGGTGCTCGTCACCGGGCCGACGGGGTCCGGAAAGACGACTACGCTCTATTCGGCGCTCTCGAAGGTCAACAACATCGACGTCAACATCATGACCGCCGAGGATCCCGTCGAGTACAACCTCTTCGGGATCAACCAGGTGCTCGTGCGCACCGACATAGGGATGACGTTCGCGGCCGCCCTGAAGGCGTTTCTTCGTCAGGACCCGAACATCATCATGCTTGGCGAGATCCGCGACCTCGAGACCGGCGGCATCGCCATCAAGGCTGCGCTCACCGGCCACCTCGTGCTCTCGACCCTGCACACCAACAGCGCGCCGGAGACCGTGACGCGCCTGCTCGACATGGGTCTCGAGCCCTTCAACGTGGCATCGGCACTCAATCTCGTGCTGGCGCAGCGCCTCCTGCGCCGCATTTGCGGGAGCTGCAAGGCGAAGTACGAGCCCGACGCGCTCGAGCTCGGGACGGCGAAGGTCAAGCCCGACACGACCCTCCGCTCGATGCGGTTCACGGAGGAGTCGCTCGAGGGCGCGAAGTTGCGGGCGACCAAGGAGGCGGCGCCATACCTGGCGAACCTCAGCCTCGACACGTGCATCGGCGAGCTCCCCTTCTTCCGGGGCAAGGGCTGCGACCAGTGCAACGGCAGCGGCCTCAAGGGACGCCAGGGCCTCTACGAAGTCATGTTCATGACTCCGCACCTGCGGAAGCTCATTCTGATGAACGTCGGCGCTGCCGAGATCAGGGATGGCGCAGTCGACGAAGGAATGCTGACGCTCCGCATGGATGGCTGGCTGAAGGTGATGAAGGGGATCACGACACTCGAACAGGTCGTCCGTGAGACGGCCGTCTAGACCGGGAGGAGACGCGGCCGGCCGGCAGCGTCTCCGCTCTCATATCAGGAAGAGGTAGCGAATGTCTGCAACCGCGGCTCCCACCGGAATCAACCTGCGCACGCTGCTCGAGGAGATGATCGAGCGGGATGCATCCGACCTGCACATTACCGCGGGGGAGCGTCCCAAGCTGCGCATCGACGGCGACATCACCGACGCCAAGACCGAGCAGGTCCTGACGCCGAAGGAGACGCTTCAGATCGCCTACTCGGTGCTCACCGAGAACCAGAAGAAGAAGTTCGAGACGGAGGACGAGCTAGACTTCTCGTTCGGCATCGCGAACCTCGCCCGCTTCCGCGGCAACTGCTTCAAGCAGCGCGGCTGCGTCTCGATGGTGATCAGGCAGATCCCGATCATGATCAAGACCTTTACCGACCTCGGCCTGCCGCCCTCGATTGCGCGGATGGCGGAGAAGCCGCGCGGCCTGATCCTGGTGACGGGCCCGACGGGCTCCGGCAAGTCGACGACGCTGGCTGCCATGGTCGACAAGATCAACCGTGAGCGGAAGGGGCACATCATCACGGTCGAGGATCCGATCGAGTTCATCCACAAGCACCAGAGCTGCATCGTCAACCAGCGCGAGGTCGGGAGCGACACCAAGTCGTTCCATAACGCCCTCAAGTACGCGCTGCGTGAGGATCCGGATGTGATCCTGGTGGGTGAGATGCGCGACCTGGAGACGATCCAGGCCGCGCTGACGATCGCCGAGACCGGTCACCTCGCGCTCGCGACACTGCACACGAACAGCGCCGCCGAGGCCATCAACCGCATCGTGGATGTGTTCCCTGCGCATCAGCAGAGCCAGGTTCGCGCACAGCTCGCCTTCGTGCTCGAGGGAATCGTGACCCAGACGCTGCTGCCGAAGGCCAAGGGCCGCGGGCGCGCGATGGCGGCGGAGATCCTGGTCGTGACGAACGCGATCCGCTCGATGATCCGCGAGGACAAGGTCCACCAGATCTACTCGGCCATGCAGTCGGGCAAGAAGTACGGCATGCAGACGCTGAACGACGCGCTGTACGCGCTCTACATGTCCCGAGAGGTGACTCCCGAGGAGTGCCTTCGCGTCTCGGGGGATCAGAACGAATTCCTGAAGATGATCGGCCAGCAGCCGAGCGATGAAGGGATCGACCCCAAGGACCGCCTGAAGGTCGGCGGCCCCCCGGGCAAGCCTGCCGGCAACGGCGCAGGACGCCGCTAGTTCACATCCTGAGGACTGAAGATGCCAACGTTTACCTATACGGCGCGCGACCCGAAGGGTCAGATCAAGAACGCCACGATCGAGGCCGCATCGCGGGACGATGTAGTCGCGCAACTGCGACGGCAGCGGATGAACGTCGTCAAGATCGACGAGCAGAAGTCGAAGGGGAAAGTCGGTGCGATCAAGATGCGCGACATCGTGATCTTCACCCGGCAGTTCTCGACGATGATCAACTCGGGCCTGCCGCTCGTACAGGCGCTCGACATCCTCGCGAAGCAGTCGGAGAACAAGAGCCTCCAGGTGGTGACGCGGGCCGTGGTGTTCGACGTCGAGTCGGGCAACACGGTGGCCGACGCCCTCGGGAAGCACCCCAAGGCGTTCAACGAGCTCTACGTGAACATGGTCGCGGCGGGTGAGGCCGGTGGTATTCTCGACACCATTCTTCTCCGCCTTGCGACGTTCATGGAAAAGAACGACGCCCTCGTCCGGAAGGTGAAGGGCGCGATGATCTACCCAGGCGTCATCATGGGCGTCGCGGCGGTCGCGATCGCCGTGCTGCTCCTCTTCGTCATTCCGGTGTTCGAGAGCATGTTCGCGTCCGTAGGCCTCGCGCTCCCCCTGCCGACGCGGATAGTCATGGGCCTCTCGCGCTTCCTCAAGAGCTACTGGTGGGCGGTGGGTGCCGGTATCGCGGGCGCCATGTTCCTGCTCAAGAACTACTACAAGACTTCGAGCGGCAAGCTCCGGATCGACCGCATCCTGTTGAAGGTTCCGGTGCTCGGCGACGTGCTCCGGAAGTCGGCGGTGTCGCGGTTCACCAGAACCCTTGGCACCCTGGTGAGCTCGGGCGTCAGCATTCTCGATGGCCTCGAGATCACGGCGAAGACGGCGGGCAACCGCGTGATCTCCGACGCGATCATGGCGAGCCGCAGCTCGATCGCCGGTGGTGACACGATCGCCGGCCCGCTCGAGAAGTCGAAGGTCTTCCCGCCCATGGTGATCTCGATGATCGCCGTCGGCGAGCAGACGGGTGGCCTGGACGAGATGCTCTCGAAGATCGCCGATTTCTATGATGAGGAAGTCGACGCGGCGGTGTCGGGATTGCTGGCCATGCTCGAGCCTCTCATGATCGTATTCCTCGGCGTGGTGGTCGGTGGCATGGTGGTGTCCATGTACCTGCCGATCTTCGACATGATGAACGCAGTACAATAGGGCCAGGGAATGCAGCGGGGGG
>JBGTMW010000319.1:0-3905 GCA_041743365.1 Gemmatimonadaceae bacterium | reverse complement strand
GTCCGGGCCGCGCGCACGGCATTGGCCAGCGCCTCGCGCCTCGCTGCGTCCTCGCGCGAGGAGTACATGTCGAGCCCGCCCAGGGAGTTCGCGCCCGCGGCAAGCGCCGCGTCGATCACGCGACCGACCTGGTCCATCTGGTGGACGTCCGCCCGGATGGTGTTGCGAGCGACGTAGCCGATCACCCTTGGCTGCGTCGCGTCCGGATCGCGGCTGCGGTTGTACTCAGGCTGCACGCTGTAGCCGATCGTGAGGAGTCGCTCGGTGGGGATGCCGAGGGCACGGAGGCGCGTGAGGACGGCGGTCTGCACCCTCGCGTTCTCGGCGGCGGCCGCGGCGGCCGTCTGGCCGCGGGTCTCGACCGCGAGGCTCACACGTGCGCGATCCGGAATCACCTGAGCCTCGCCTTCGCCGCTGGTGACGATCTGCGGCGGTGGCGGCGGGGTGTTCGGGGCTTGTGCAGCGAGGGGTGCAGCGAGCGCGGTGAGCGCCGCGAGGGAAACCAGCGATTCGAGCAGTCGCATGTGTTGCTCCGGGTTGGCCGCAGCCGCCGCGTCAGCGCAGCAGCATCTTGGCGATGGTCTGAAGCTGCATGTTCGATGTCCCCTCGTAGATGGTCCCGATCTTCGCGTCGCGGTAGAACTTCTCCACGGGGTACTCCTTGGTATACCCGTAGCCGCCGAAAAGCTCCACGCAGAGGGATGTGACGCGCTCGCAGACCTGGGAGGAGAACAGCTTCGCCATCGCTCCCTCCCGGGCGATGTCGCCACCGGCATCCTTGAGGCGCGCCGCGTTGTAAACCATGAGCCTGGCCGCTTCCACCTCTGTTGCCGCCTGGGCGAGCTGGAACTGCACGGCCTGAAACTCGGCGATGGGTTTTCCGAACTGCGTCCGCTCCTTCACGTACGCGACCGTCGCGTCGAGCGCTCCCTGCGCGATGCCGATCATCTGGGCGCCGATGCCGATGCGTCCCTCGTTCAGCGTCTCGATCGCGATCTTGTACCCCTGGCCGTCCCGTCCGAGCACGTTGTCCGCCGGTACGCGACAGCCGTCGAGCAGCAGCTCCGTGGTGCTCGACGCGCGTATGCCGAGCTTGTCCTCCTTCTTTCCCACGCGGAAACCCGGGAAGTCGCGTTCGACGATGAACGCCGTGATTCCCTTGTAGCCAGCGGATGGATCGACGGTCGCGAACACGACGAAGATTTCCGCTTCGGCCCCGTTGGTGATCCACAGCTTTCGCCCATCCAGGACCCAGGCGTCACCCTGGTGCACTGCGCGCGTCGCGAGGCCGAACGCGTCGGACCCCGAGCCCGCCTCCGAGAGCGCATAGGCGCCCACGGTTCCGCTCGTGAGACGGCGAAGATAGCGTTCCTTCTGGAAGTCGTTTCCGTAGCGCGCTATCGGGTAGTTGACGAGGGTGTTCTGGACATCGACCAGGATTGCAGATGATGCGTCTACCTTGCTGATCTCCTCGACCGCGAGCGTGACCATGAATAGCGAACCCGCGGCTCCTCCATACTGCTCGGGGACCTCAATCCCCATCAGGCCGAGCTCGAAGAGCGTGGGGATGAGCGTTGGGTCGATCTTCGCGGCGCGCTCCATGTCCATGACGCGGCTGCGCACATCCTCGGCGGCAAACTCGGCAACGGCCGCACGGAACATCGTCTCCTCGTCGGAGAGCATCGTGAGGGCAGGGCGGGAATCGGATACGGACGGTGATACGGCCATGGCTCAGGATCCTCCGCCCTTCACGGGCGCGCCGGTCTGCGGCTCTCCAACCCAGCGGTCGGTGCCGGCGACTTCGTCGATCCGGCGGTACAGAGGCTCGAGCGCCGCGGGCGCGCTTCGCGATCCCAGATTGTGCTCGACCCGACTGGTCTTCCCGTCGATCGTGACGGATGTGACGACTATCGGGTGGTCGGTGGCATCGGGGGGATAGTTTGGCCGGAAACCGAAGTAGCCGGCGTCCTCGATCTCCTTCGCCAGCGCCTGGACATCCCTCGGGGAAATCGTCGCCTCCTGGCGTCCGTTGGTCTTCACGAAGCCGAGCCCTTCGTATACGACCTTCCCGGTCTCGTCGATCTCGAGCCTGTAAACGGGGCAGCGGCCGAAGCACGCATGCCGTTCGAGGCTGATTCGTATGTCCCGTGCGGCGGTGGTGTCGGCCGAGGATTCACCGCCTTCACTCGGGGCGCATGCAATAACGCCGAGCGCGGCGAGGATGCCTGCGCCGCTCGAGAGGGCCTTCGCGAATGTCGTTGTCATCGGATCGTGCTCGGGAGTCCTGCGTCGCTCGTGGCCGCGTGCGTCGTGTCGTTCGTACGCCGGGCGATCGGGGACGCAGAGGATGACATGCAAGCAGGACACGCGTCGCCGCAGCTTCCGGTGCGTCCGTCGGGCTGCCAGCAGCGGCAGTCCGTAGCGGTGTCGATCGGTTCGGCCCGCGCGATCCCCGCTCGCCGAAGGATCACTTCGCCCAGCTCCGCCTCGATGCCGAACGCCGCCGTTACCGTGACGCGGACTGACGGACTGGCCTTCGTTGCAGCGGCGACGAGCGCCGGGATGTCGGATGTCGAATGCCGGCCCGGGGAGAGCATGTAGGGAAATGCGATGATCTCCGTGGCGCCCGCGGCCAGACATGCCGCGATGCCCTGATCGATCGATGGCTCCGCGAGCTCCATGTGCGCATGTCGCACCACGACGGAATCTCCCGCCATCCGCTGGACGAGCGCAGCCATGCACTCGAGCATCTCGTTTGCGGCGGGACGGCGGGAGCCGTGGTCGATCAACAGCAGTGCTCGCATCGTGACCTCGTTTCTGCGTGGCGCCAACATCCCTGTGGGGGGTTGCTCAATTTAACCCGTTTGCAGGGGGAAATCGGTTCGGCTGGCCCCACCAGACCACCGATCGCATTCCCCCCTCTACCGGCCGGTTGCGATGCGTGTAGGGCTGACCGTATCCCGGAACACCTCGAGCGCAAGCTCCACCCGCCCGAAGGGCGCGGATACCTGAACGCCCTGCACCGATGGCCGCACGCGTTCGAGCATCTCGCGCGCGATCGCGATCCCCTCGGCGATCCCGGCCTCCTTGCCGCCCTCGCCCGCGCGGCGCATCCGCGCGATGATCGTATCGGGCACTGAAACGCCGGGCACCTCGTTCGCGAGAAACTCGGCATTGCGCACAGAGACGAGCGGCCAGATCCCCGCGATGATCGGAATGCGCACGTGCCGTATGCTCTCCAGGAAGCGCTCGAGCTGGTCGACGTCGAACACCGGCTGGGTGATGGCGTACTCGGCGCCGGCCTCGACCTTCCACTCGAATCGCCGCAGCTCGTGCGCGGGGTCGATGGCCGCGGGATTGACACCCACGCCGATCGCGAAGCTCGTCGGTGCGCCTATCGCGTTACCACCGGGATCGAGCCCGCGATTGAGGTTGCTCACAAGGTTCGTGAGCCCGATCGCATCGATGTCGAAGACCGCGGTCGCCTCCGGGTAGGGGCCCATCTTCGGCGGGTCGCCGGTAATCAGGAGGAGATTGCGCAGCCCGATCGCCGACGCGCCGAGCAGGTCGCTCAGCATGCCGAGGAGATTCCGGTCGCGACAGCAGTAGTGCGTGACGGTCTCGATCCCGACTTGCTGCTCGATCAGGACGCTCGTGAGCAGAGCTCCCATCCTGCTCTGTGCGCGCGGACCATCGGGAACGTTCACCGCGTCGACTCCGGCCGCGCGCAGCGCGCCGACGTCTCGCAGCATCTTCGATGCATCGACGCCACGCGGCGGAACGATCTCCACGGATGTCACGAACTCTCCGCGAGCGATCTTGCCGGCGAACCGCGAGCGCTTCTCGAATGCGAGGGGCTCGACGCCGCGCTCCTCGACGACAGCCGCCATCTCGCCGGGCGGCGG
>JBGTMW010000318.1:0-4317 GCA_041743365.1 Gemmatimonadaceae bacterium | reverse complement strand
GAGCGCGACCTGCGCGCATCCCAGAACGCGGTCGCCTCGGCGCGTGCGCAGATGGCGGCGGCGGAAGCCCAGCTTCGCTCCTCGTCGATCGTCGCGGGCGACACGCGGATCGTCGCGCCCCTCACCGGGACTGTGTCCGCGCGCAACGTCGAGGTTGGCGAGCGCGTCTCGCGCGGTGCGTCGCTGTTCACGGTGGTGCGCAGCGATGTTCTCGAGCTCGAGGCGTCGGTGGCTTCCAGGCGCGCCACGGGCCTCCTCCCCGGGCAAGCCGTTCGGTTCACCGCCGACGGCCGCGACTTCGAGGGGCGCGTCGCGCGCGTCAGTCCGACGATCGACCCCGCGACGCGGTCGGTCACCGTCTACATCCAGATCCCCAACGAAGGCGGCCGTCTCAAGGGCGGCACCTTCGCGACCGGCCGAGTGATCGGCCAGACCATTAGCGACGTCCTTGTCATTCCGACATCCGCGGTGAAGCAGTCCCAGGGCACCGGGACACCTTTCGTGTACCGGCTCGAGGGAACGACGATCGGCCAGGTCGACGTTCGACTCGGCGTGGTGGACGAGGCAGCGGGCGTGGTGCAGGTCCTGTCCGGCCTCACCGAGGGGGACCGGATCATCGTTGGCAACGTCGGGTCGCTCGGCAGAGGAATGCAGGTCCAGGTCGTCGGGGCGCCAACGCCATCATGAAATACTGCGTACCGGGTACTGCGTACGCTTCGGGCACTGCGTACTGCGCACGAACTCCGTACGGAGTACTGCGAACGCTTCGGGCACTGCGTACTGCGCATGAACTGCGTACTGCGCACGAGTGAACTGAAGAGCGGTACGAAGTACGTGCGCAGTACGTGCCCAGTACGCAGTGCAGGAGACGTACGCAGTAAACAGTACGCAGTACGTGCGCAGTACGCAGTGCCGGAGACGTACGCAGTAAACAGTACGCAGTTCGTACGGAGTGCAGGCGACGTTCGCAGTAAACAGTACGCAGGGAGAACAATGTTCCTTTCGGACGTTTCCATCAAGCGGCCCGTGTTCGCGACCATGATGATGGTCGCGCTCGTGGTGCTCGGCATCGTGTCGTATACCCGTCTGGCGATCGACGAGTATCCGGATGTGTCGTACCCGACGGTGATGACCCAGACCACCTATCCGGGCGCGTCGCCGGAGGTGATGGAGCGCGAGGTGTCGCGGCCCATTGAGGAGGCGCTAAACACGGTTGCGGGCGTGCGCGAGGTGACGTCTACGTCGAGCGAGGGCAGCTCGATGGTGCGGCTGTCGTTCCACCTCGGCGTCAAACTCGGCGAGGCGCAGCAGGATGTCGCGGCGAAGGTGTCGCGTATCCGCCGTGCGCTGCCGGAAGACGTCGAGGAGCCGATCATCATGCGCTTCGACCCGAACGACCGGCCGATAATGTCGGTCGCGATGCAGAGCTCAGAGCGGCCGATCCGCGAGCTCACGGACCTCGCGGAGGAGGTCATCGCGACCCGCTTCGAGTCGGTGAGCGGTGTCGGCGGTGTGAATGT
Organism: Gemmatimonadaceae bacterium; assembly: GCA_041743365.1. GTDB lineage: Bacteria > Gemmatimonadota > Gemmatimonadetes > Gemmatimonadales > Gemmatimonadaceae > JANPKQ01. The sequence goes on along the minus strand of JBGTMW010000318.1, from coordinate 2,797 downwards.
CGTCGGCGGGGCAGCTCGCCAGATCAGGATACAGCTCGACCCCGACGCGATGCGCTCCTACGCCATCAGTCCGGCGCAGGTCGTCGCGGCGCTTCAGCGCGAGAACCGCGAGGTGCCCGCCGGCAGGATCGAGCGCGGAGAGAGCGAGCGGCTGGTGCGGATCACGGGGCGGATCAGCGATCCGGCGAGCTTCGCCGATGTGGTGATCGTCGTCCGCAACGGCACGCCGATCCGCGTGAGCGACATCGGTACGGTAGTGGACGGCACGGCCGACCGGCGCAGCTCGGCGCGATTCGATGGTGACGCGGCCGTCTCGCTCGAGGTGCTCAAGATCTCCGGCTCGAACACCGTCGAGGTGGCCGATGGCGTTCGCGCGGTCGTGGACCAGCTCCAGACGCAGGTTCCGCCGGATGTGCGCCTCACCGTGATCCGCGATGACTCGCGCAAGATTCGCGAGTCGCTCATGGATGTTCAGGTCACGATCATACTCGGCGCGCTGCTCACCGTGATGATCATCTACCTGTTCCTGAACTCCTGGCGCTCCACCGTGATCACCGGGCTCACGCTCCCCGTGAGCATCATTTCGTCGTTCTTCATCATGTGGGTGTTCGGCTTCACGGTGAACACCATGACGCTGCTCGCGCTCTCGCTCGCGATCGGGCTGCTCATAGATGACGCGATCGTGGTGCGCGAGAACATCGTCCGCCACATCGAGATGGGCAAGGATCACGTGCGGGCGTCGAAGGAGGGAACCGACGAGATCGGCCTCGCGGTGCTATCGACGACCCTGGCTGTGGTCGCGGTGTTCATCCCCGTCGCATTCATGGGCGGGATGATCGGCAAGATCTTCTTCGAGTTCGGCGTGACCGTCGCATTCGCCGTGCTCGTGTCGCTGTTCGTGTCGTTCACGCTCGACCCCATGCTTTCCAGCGTGTGGCACGACCCCGAGGTCGCCCACGCGCCGGGCGAGCATGTCTCGCGCGCGAACATCGGCATCATCCGCCGGTTCAGCTTCTGGTTCAACGACCGCTTCGAGGGGGTCGCCGACCGGTATCCGCGCTGGCTGTCATGGGCCCTGGACCACCGCGTGCTCGTGATGGTATCCGCCGCCTCGACGATCGTTGTCTCCGCGCTGATCTTCCCGCGACTCGGCTTCACCTGGATGCCGGTGGTGGACGCCGGCGAGTTCAACGTGTCGTTCCGGACGCCGCCGGGGTCGCGGCTCGACTACAGCATCGGCAAGGGGGACGAGATCAGCTCCTTCCTGCGCGAACAGCCCGACGTCGCATACACGTACACCACCGTGGGCGGCGGGCGCGGCGGCGGGACGAACGGCCAGATCTTCGTCAAGCTTCACGAGAAGCGCGAGCGTCGCCCGCAGGCCGAGATCGAGAACGATCTGCGAACGAAGCTGCGTGACATCCCCGGAGTACGTCCCACGATCACCGGAGCGCGGAGCATTTTCGGCGGCTACGGCCAACCGATCGTCGTGAACGTGCAGGGGCCCGAGGCTTCGAGGCTCAAGATCGCCGCCAATGAGGTGCTCCAGGCAGTGCGCGAGGTGCCCGGCGTGGCCGAGCCCAACTCCAGCGATGACGGCGACATCCCGCAGCTCGATGTCCGGGTGGACAGGCAGCAGGCCTGGGCCGCGGGACTGGGCATCTCGAGCATCGCATCCACGCTCCAGCCGCTGTTCGCCGGCCAGCGCGCGACCCAGTGGGAGGATGCGCAGGGCTACTCCCACGACGTCGTGGTGGTCTATCCCGACTCTCTTCGCACGTCGGCGGCTGATGTCGCGGAGATCCCCGTGACGAGCACGAACATCGATCCGCGCACCGGCCAGCCCGCAATGGTGCCGCTGGCACAGGTCGCGGAGATCCGCGCGGGCGTCGGCCCGCAGCAGATCCAGCGCCGCAGCCTCGAGCGCCAGATCAACGTCTCGACCGGAGTGCTCCCCGACTACACCATGGGCAAGGTGGCGGACGATGTGAAGCAGGCACTCACGAACGTTGCGCTGCCCCCCGGCTATCGAACCGTGTTCGGCGGCGAGGTCGAGAACCTCGAGCAGACCAAGGGATACGTCCTCGAGGCGCTGATCCTCGCGGTGGTGTTCATCTACCTGATCCTGGCATCGCTGTTCGGCTCCTTCACGCAGCCGCTGGCGATCATGCTCGCCCTCCCGCTCAGCTTCATCGGCGTCGCTCTCGCGCTGCTGCTCACGGGGGGGAACCTGAACGTGATGACGATGATCGGCATCGTCATGCTCATGGGCCTCGTCACGAAGAACGGAATCCTGCTCGTCGACTTCACCAACCAGCAGCGCACGGCGGGACATTCACGGCTGGAGGCCCTTCTCTCCGCGGCCCGTATCCGCCTGCGTCCGATCATCATGACTACAGTCGCGATGATATTCGGCATGCTCCCTCTCGCATTCGCGATCGGGGAGGGCGCCGAGGCGCGCGCGCCGATGGCGCGTGCCGTGATCGGCGGGTTGATCACATCGACGCTGTTGACGCTGTTCGTCGTGCCCGTGATGTACACGCTTCTCGAGGACGGAATCCGGGCGACGTTCGGCCGGCGGGAGGGTGTCGCTGCGCACGGCGGCGCTGTTCCGGAGCCTGTCGCCGGCGACTAGTGACCTGATTGCGAGATCCGGGTAGCAGTCGGCGACGAAGCCACTGGCAACGGCAACCGCAACAACGATGGAAGAACGATTGGACGGATTTCAACGGATCATGCGGATCTGGTCCGACCTGAGTCCACCATCATCGCTCCAGTCGGGCATCGCGCTGTTGTT
>JBGTMW010000317.1:0-30640 GCA_041743365.1 Gemmatimonadaceae bacterium | reverse complement strand
CTCCGGCGCCTGCTCCACCCACCGCACCACAGACCTCCCCTGACGCCGCGATCAGAGACCTCGCTCTGCGCGCGCTCGACGCGGCGAGAACCGCCGGCGCCGATTACGCCGACGTGAGGATCCAGCAGACCCGCACGCAGTCCGTGTCGACGCGCGAGCGGCGCGTCCAGGGACTCTCCGACAACGAGAGCTTCGGTTTCGGCATCCGCACGCTCGTCGACGGAGCCTGGGGGTTCGCATCGAGTCATGACGTCACCGCGCTCGAGATAGAGCGCATCGCTCGCCAGGCTGTCGCCCAGGCACGCGCCAACCGCGCCGCGCTCGTGAGGCCGGTGGTTCTGGCTCCTGCAGCGCCCACTCCCAACGGCACGTGGCGCAGTCCGATCGACGTCGACCCTTTCACGATCGCCATCGAGGAAAAAGTCGCGCTGCTCCTCGCCGCGAACGAAGCGGCGCTGCGGGTCGCCGGCGCGCGCTTCGCCAGCTCGTCGATGTCCTTCCTCCGGAGCGAGAAGACCTACGCGAATACCGACGGCACCTTCACGGCGCAGAGCTACTACCGGACGCTGCCGTCGATGTCCATCACCGCCGTCTCCGCCGATTCATCCGATTTCCAGTCGCGCAGCTCCACCGATATCCAGCCGATGGCGCGCGGCTACGAGCACGTCACCGGCGCGAAACTGATCGAGAGCGCGCCGCGCTGGGCCGAGGAAGCGGTGCAGAAGCTCTCCGCGAAGCCGGTGGATGTCGGCAGGTACGACCTGGTCCTCGATCCCACGCACCTGTGGCTCACGATCCACGAGTCGATCGGGCACCCCTCCGAGCTCGATCGCGCGATGGGTTTCGAGGCGAACTATGCGGGGACGAGCTTCCTCGCTCCACCCGAGGCGGTCCTCGGCAAGCTGAAGTACGGCCCCGAATTCATGAACATCCGCGGCGATCGCTCGGAGATCGGTGCTCTCGCTACCACAGGCTGGGACGACGACGGCGTCGCTCCCGAGGATTTCCTGATCGTCCGCAACGGCGTGTTCAACGACTATCAGACCACCCGTGAGCAGGCGCCCTGGCTCGACTGGTGGTATGCGCAGCAGGGGCGCGAGCCGCGCTCCCACGGATGCTCCTACGCGCAGTCGTGGTCCGATGTGCAGTTCCAGCGGATGCCCAACGTTTCGCTGCGACCGGGCGAGCAGGACCTGGTGTGGGAGGACCTCATCGCCGCGACCGACCGCGGCATTGCCATCGTGGGCGACGGCTCCTTCTCCATCGACCAGCAGCGGTACAACGCGCAGTTCGGCGGACAGCTCTTCTACGAGATCCGTGGCGGCAGGATCGTCGGCATGCTCAAGGATGTCGCCTACCAGATCCGGACACCGGAGTTCTGGAAGTCGCTCGACATGATCGGCGGCGAGCGGAGCTACGTTCTGGGCGGCGCCTTCGGTGACGGGAAGGGCCAGCCGAGCCAGTCCAACGCAGTCAGCCACGGATGCGTCCCCAGCCGATTCCGCCAGGTGAGCGTCATCAACACGGGACGCACCGCGTGAGCGCGCCCCGTTCCCTTCGCCTGGCCGCGCGACATCTCACGCGGAGCGAGTGCGAGGACATCGCGCGTCGCGCGCTCGCCTTCGCGACGGCAGACGAGACTCGCGTCCTCATCAACAGCGGCCAGCAGGGGAACACCCGCTTCGCGATCAACCAGATATCGACGGCGGGCGACAGCTACGACGCTGGAATCTCGGTGCAGTCGAGCTTCGGCAGACGCAGCGGAAGCTCCAGCACGAACCGGCTCGATGACGATTCCCTGCGCGGAACAGTACGGATGGCGGAGCGCCTCGCGCGACTGTCGCCCGAGGATCCGGAGGCGCTGCCGCTGCTCGGGCCGCAGCAGTACGGCGAATCCGCCGCATGGAGCGAGGCAACGGCTTCCCTCGAGCCCACCGAGCGCGCGAAGGCTGTCCAGCTCATCGCCGCTCCCGCCCGCGTCGCGAACCTGATGTCGACGGGCTACCTCGAGGCTAACGCCGGAGCATTCGCGGTAGCCAACTCGCGTGGGCTGTTCGCCTACAATCGGTCTACATCCTGCGCATTGACGACCACCGTCCGGACTCCCGACGGAACCGGGTCGGGTTGGGCGGGTGCCGCACACTTCGACTGGTCGCGTCTCGATCCCGCCGCCCTGGGCACTCGCGCGATCGAGAAGGCGAGATTGTCACGCAGCCCCGTGGCCATCGAGCCGGGACGCTACACGGTGATCCTCGAGCCCACGGCTGTCGGCAATCTCGTCCAGCTCATCTCCGGGGCACTGAGTGCCCGCTCCGCCGATGAGGGACGTTCCTTCTTCGCGCGACCAGGGGGCGGCAACAAGGTCGGCCTCAAGGTCGTCGATGAGCGCGTCACCCTCGTGAGCGACCCGTTCGACCCGGAGGCACCATCATCGCCCTTCACCGGCGAGGGTCTTCCGGTGACGCGCACCGTCTGGATCGAGAACGGCATCGTCCGCAATCTCTCATACGATCGCTACTGGGCCGAGCGGCAGTCGCGCACCCCGACCTCGGTCGGCGGGACGCTGCGAATGTCGGGTGGAACCGCGACGACCGACGAGATGATCTCCTCCACGCGCCGCGGTCTCCTGATAACGCGCTTCTGGTACATCCGCGCTGTCGACGCCCGAACCATCCTGTACACCGGCCTCACGAGGGACGGCACGTTCCTCATCGAGAACGGCAGGATCACGCGCGCCGTGAAGAACCTGCGCTTCAACGAGTCGCCGATCTTCATGCTCAACAACATCGAGGCGATGGGTGTCCCCGTTCGAGTCAGCGCGAGTGAATCGGGCGGCGCCGGTAACGCCATCGTGGTACCGCCGATCAAGGTTCGCGATTTCACCTTCACGAGTCTGAGTGATGCGATCTGACAGAACTCACGCGAGATCTGTGACGCAACACCATGCATTGCCGTCAATTGCAACGAGCAGCAGTGCTTGTTGCATTGCGAGCTTCACGAGCCTCTTGGAGGCCGTGTAGGGCGGCCGCGTCATCACGAGCGAGCGCCATGCTCGCCGATCCACCGGGGGGTCGGTTGAGTGTTCCATTCCAGTACTGGAGACCATGAATCATGGCGACCAAGAAAAAGGGCGGCAGGAAATCGGCTGGCAAGAAGAGCTCGAGAAAGGGCGCATCGAAGCGCGGAGCCGCGAAGAAGGGCGGCCGCAAGACCACGCGCAAGTCGTCGCGTAAGAAGGGAGCGCGGAAGTCGCGCTAGCGTCGAGTTGTTGGCATAGACAAAAAAGCCGGCAAGGTGCCGGCTTTTTTGTCGCCCATCATCGCGAGTATCTGCCGACCGCCAGCTCCAGAATGCGCTCGATGAGCTCGGTGTGCTCGATCCCCGACTTCCGGGCAGCGGTCGAGAACTCGGCGGAACGCTCCAGGTAGCAGTTGGGATTCACCTCGATGATGTAGATCTCCTCCGACGGTGTCACGCGCAGGTCGATGCGCGCATAGTCCCGAAGGCGCAGCGCGTGGAAAGCCTCCACGGCAAGCGTCTGCATCTTCGTCAGCAGCTCCTCGGGCACGTCCATTGGGAACACCGACTTCGTTCCGGCGAATTCCGCTCCCTTCTCGTCGCCATCGTCGCCCCATTTCGCCTCCCAGCTCGCGATCTTCGGCCGGTCGGCGGGGAAGCCGGAGAAATCGAGCTCCATCACCGGAAAGGGCGTGACGTTGGTGTTGCCCAGAACTCCTACATAGAACTCCCGCCCGTCGATGAACTCCTCCACGAGGGCCGGCTGCTGGAACTCCGTCTGCATCGCGCCTATGCGCTCCAGCAGTTCCTGGACGTTGCGGACGACCGACTTGCCTGTGATCCCGAGCGATGCGTCCTCCTGCGGAGGCTTCACGATGAGCGGAAAGGTGATGTCGCCCGCCCAGTCCACAGCGCCGCGATAGACGGTCGCGAACTTGGGCGTACGCAGGCTGTGAAAGGTCAGAACCTTCTTCGTCAGCGTCTTGTCGCCCGCGACGATGAGTCCGGCGGGACTGGACCCCGTGTACCGCAGGCCAAGCAGATTCATGAGGGCGGCGACGTTGGACTCGAGCGCACTCTTCCCGGCGAACGCCTCGGCCATGTTGATCACGATGTCGGGTCCATCGGCGCGCAGCGCAGAGACCAGCGACTCCACCTCGGCATCGACCATCACGCGGCTGATGATGTGGCCCAGCGCCCGGCAGCCTTCCTCGATCTGCTCCAGCACCGGATCCTCCGGTGGATCCGAAGCGTCGCGCGTGTGGAGGAGCACGATTCTCACGTCACTGCCTCGATGTATGGAGAAGGATGTTGCGGCGTCGATCCGCTAATCACGGGGTGAGGTCCGGCGGGGTGCCGGGCAACACCGGAGGCGACTGGTTCGGAGCGGTGACGTCGAGGGTGTTCGTGTACCGATAGTTCATCATCACCGCTGTTCCGAACGCCGTCAGCTCGATCAGCGTCGATGCCTCCAAGCCTCGCACGCGCAGCGCGAGGTGGTCCGCACGGTTGGCCAGGAAGTCGATGAACGATCGCACCGACGGCGCGCTTTCTCCCGTCCAGTAGGCTATGCGCCCCACAATCTCCCGGCGGTGCCGGCGGATGAAGGGCCCGGCAAGCTCTCCCGTCGGCGAATCCGCAGCCGCGCCGAACAGGTTTCGCAGGTCGCCGTCGAAGTGTCGTTCATCCTCGATCTGTGGCTGGTCTTCCGATTCGCGGTAGTGATCACCGACCGTGTAGTGCATTGCCTCGACGGGGAGATCGTCCTCCGTCGGCGACGGCGCATCCGGGGCAGTGCCGCCGACTTCCAGCATCACCGAATCGACGTACTCCAGCTTCGCCAGCGCCGGCCAGCCGGCATACTCGGTCCGCCAGTCCAGGCCCGGCGTGAGCCACACCGCGAACGTCTCGGCGAAGTCCTCATCGGGATGCTTCTGAGCGTACCACCCGAGGATGTGCCTGACGAAAGCGCGAGAGAAGGGATCGGCGCGGTAGCGCTCGCGGTAGGGTCTGGAGTAGGGGCCGAATGTCTGGCGCCAATCCGCGCGGTCGTATAGGCGGTACGCATAATTGAAGGCGTGCCCCGCTTCGTGCCGAAGGTAGCGCATCACGTCCTGCTCCCCCTCGATCTCGACGGAGACCTCCTCCTCGATCCGGGAAAGCCGCGGATCCGCCAGGTAGAAGGGTACGCCGATCAGGGGGGTGTCGTCGGGGCAACCCCACTGGTCGCTGAGGTACACGGGGGGGCGAAAGGTCAGCCCCCTGGCGCCCAGCTCATTATATAGTTGCGAGACCAGTTGCTCGACCAGCGATCCGCGAAGCGATAGCCCGAGCGAGGAGATCTGCTGCCCGAGCAGCATCTGACGGTCGTTCTCCCACTCTTCGAAGGGCGCTGGCACCCCGGGGCGAAGCGCAAGCGGCATACCGTAGATGTAGCGAGGCCCCGCGCAACTCGCGCGGGGCCTCGGAACGAAGTTAAGGTCTTGGGGCTACGCGGCCCTGGAGGCCTCGTCGGCCGATGCTTCCGGCACGGGTCCCCAGATGTACGCGGAGAACTTCGGCGCCGGCTCGGCGCGCGATCCCCTCGAAATCACGATGCCGACCGGTTCGATCTCGGTCTCGGCTGCGCGACGATTGTTGGCCATGTCGTTTTCTCCATGAGGAACCCGGCAATTCACGCGAGATTCGCGGTGCCAAGTGGGAACTCATAGAGCACCGGCGGTGCCATCCATCCCCCTCACGTCCAAGGCGTTACCGCACATGGAGTTGGACGCAAACCGGCCAACCGCATAAGGGGTTGGCCGTAGCAGAGTGACACGTGTGAGTGACAGCGGAGTGTATCCTTTCGTTACGCGACTGCCTTGCGAGCGAGAAAGGCCTCCGAGGCCGGCGCGTCCTTTCGAACCGAGATTTCCCACCCAAGGTAGCGGGCCCTGAGATCGGCGACGGTCAGTTCGGTGCTGCCACCGGCGATGGCCTCGACGAGATGTACGCCCCCCCGCCGGGTGGCGCCCTGAAGGGTGGCGATCACCCGCCAGCGATCCAGGGTCGGGAGCTTGGTGAACGCGCTCGAAGCGCAGACTACCGCGCTCAGGGGAACGTCGGGTGCCCAGTCGCCAAGATCGGAAATGCAGCCGCGTATCCGACCAACCAGGCCCGCCGCTTCCGCGGCCGCAATCACGCGCTCGATCCCCGAGGGGGTTTCATCCAGGGCGGTCACGTCCGAACCGTGGGCGGCAAGGTACAGCGCCTTGCTCTCGCTGGCGCCGCCGGCGATGAGCACGTGACCATCGGCGGCCGGGCGGATATCCTGCACCACCGCGCTGTCGGGCGGCAGTCCCCAATGCTCCGGAGTCCGGTATTGCTCCAGCAGCTTCACCCGCCGCGAGCGCCAGGTGCGGTATGTCGGAAGTCGAAGCCGGCTCGCGATGATCCGATCGACTTCCTCGCATAGCAGGATCTCGGTCAGCGCGAGCTGCAGCTGCGCGCCGAGCGACCCGACGGCTTCATCCCCGATCTTGAGCAGAGAGGATCGGGGAAGAGAATCCTTGTAGTTCTCGATCTCCTGTTCCACGAACAGCTCGTACTCGTGCTTGAGCGAGCGTTGTGCGCGGTGCGGCATTCAGGGGAGGGGAATAAGGATGGGCGTAACCTAGGGGCGGGGGCCATCCGCGCAAGTGGCAGCTGGGTGCGAGGTCATGGCGGCTCGACGTGTACCGTGACGTCAGAGGCTCCGAGCTGGTCCGTGATCCGCGTCTCGACTTCGTCGGCCAGCGCGTGCGCCTCGGCCACCGTGCTTTTTCCGTCGACCACGATCGTTAGCTCCGCGAAAAGCAGCCCCGACGCGGAATATCGCGAGCGAACCATGCGCACCTCGCTGATGAGGGGAATTCCCTTCACCAGTCGTCGAATCTCGTCGGCGTCCACGGCGCGCTCGTCCACCAGGATCGGGATGGTCCCCTTCAGGATGCGGTAACCACTGATCGCGATGATCATCGCGACCACGATGGCGAGGGGTGCGTCGAAGCGGCCGAGTCCGGCGAGCGAGAGAACCATGGATCCGAGCGCCAGCAGCGTCACGTAGGTGTCGCTGCTGGTGTGAGCCGCATCGGCGAGGAGAAAGCCGCTTCTCAGCTCGCGTCCGCGACGCCGCTCGTACCAGACCACGAAGATGTTGACGCCGACGGTGGCTGCAAGGAGTGCGATTTCGATCGGTTCGGGGGCCCGCGGCTCCGCCCGGGATCTGAGCTTCTCGACTCCTTCGCGAAGGAGCTCGAAGCAGGAGATCGAAAGGAACCCCACGATCGCGAGCGCTCCCATAGTCTCGAACTTGTCGTGACCGTACGGGTGATCGTCGTCCGGGGCCCGCGCCGCGAGTGTCACGAGGACCATTCCGATGACGTTGTTCAGCGTGTCGAGCGACGACTCCAGTGCTGCGCCGAGCACGGCGAGCGTCCCGGTGCGCCAACCCACGGCCACCTTGATCGCAACGACGATAAGGTTGAGGACGAGGATGATGCCAAGCGTCCGCCGCACCTCCGCGGCATGCGCCGGCCCGGTATGCGTGGCAGGTGAGCCGGTCGCCATCACCGACATCACCGGCGGCTCGACGCGTGCGAGAGGACGCGGGCGGTCAATCGAGCGCTTCCAGGAGGGCGCCCTTGATGTATCCTGTCTCCGGAATCGTCAGGATCTCGGGATGGTCCAGCGGCTGGCCGCGGATCGCGCGCAGCGCAATCCGTCGACCGCTGTCGGCCGCTGCATCGTGCAGCATATCCAGGAAGACCGGCTTCGTTATATGGAAGCTGCAGCTAGCCGTGTAGAGAAGGCCCCCGCGCGAAAGCAGCCGCAATCCCCGGAGGTTGATCTCCTTGTACCCTCTTATGGCAGCCGGTACCGCTCCTCGGTTCTTCGCGAACGCTGGCGGGTCGAGCACGATCGTATCGAAACGTTCGCCCGCCTGTTCTCGCGCCCTGAGGTAGTCGAATGCGTTGGCTTCGATCAGCTCGATGTGGGTGAACCCGTTGAGCGCCGCGTTCTCAGACGCCCGCGCCAGCGCCGCCGCGGAACTGTCGATCGCAACCACCTGCGTCGCCCTGCGCGCGAGGTGCAGCGCGAAGGAGCCGTGGTAGCTGAAGCAGTCCAGCGCTCGCCCGCGAGCCAGGTCACCGATGAAGGCGCGATTCTCACGCTGGTCGAGAAACGCCCCGGTCTTCTGCCCCGACCAGGGATCAGCGATGTATCGGACCCCATGCTCGACGACCTCGAGCTGGCGCGGAACGTCTCCATGCAGGAGGACGACCTCGCGCGCCAGCCCTTCGCGATCTCGCACGGCCACGTCGTTCCGGGCCAGAATCCCGTCCGCGCCCGTCACCTCGATCAGCGCCTCCACGATCGCGTCGCGCCAGCGTTCCAGCCCCGCGCTCATGAGCTGCACCACCAGACACCGGCCGTACAGGTCGCACGTCAGGGATGGGAGACCATCGCCCTCTCCGTGAATGAGCCTGTACGCCGATGCCTCGCTGCGCAGGTGGGCGCGGCGATTCACCGCCTCCTCCACCCGAGACCTCCACCAGCGAGCATCGATCGGTACCCTCGCGTCCCTGTCGAGCAGCCGCAGGGAGATTTCCGACTGCGGACTCCACAGTGCCTGGCCTATGCTGCGTCCCGCCTGGTCGGACACCATCACGACACCCGGGCCGCCGGCTGGCCGTGTGACGACATCGCTGCGGAAGATCCATGGATGCCCCGTCGCCCAGCGTCGAGCACCGCGGGCGCTGACGATGGCGCTGTCGTCGGCTGCGACCCCTTTTCGCGGTGCTGCGGCAGAGCGTGCCTGGGCTGGCGACATGCGCACAAGCTACGGGGGCGCGAGCCCGTCTGGCACCGGCCGGTCGCGCGAAGGGTCTGGACTCTGCCGGACCGCTGAGCAAGACTTCAACTCGTCCGCCCCCTTCCAAACTCTCCTGTACGGTTCTTGCTGAATGGCCGGCATGCCTCGACAATTCGCGGTAACCGTCGGGGCGCTGGCGGGTGGTGTCCTCGCCAGCACGCTTCTCCGTCGTGAGACCGTCGCCCGCCGCGCGGCTGAGCGGTTCACGGCTGCGACGCTCGAGACGCTCCTCAATGCGATCGATGCCAACGACCACGTGACCGGGGCGCACGTCCGCAGGGTCGCCTGCTTCTCGCTGACACTCGCCGATGCAGCCGAGCTGGATGTGCCGACCAAGCTCACCATCGAGCGAGTCGCCCTGTTCCACGACATCGGCAAGATCCACGAGGCGCTCTTCGACATCATCCACGACCCTTCCACTCTCACCGCGGCCGAGTGGAGCGCAATCTCCACGCACCCGATGCGTGGCGCCGAGGTACTGTCCCCGCTGTCATCCTTCTATCCCGACCTGGCTGAGGGCGTCCTCGCTCACCACGAACGCTGGGACGGATCCGGCTATCCGCGCGGCCTTCGCGGGCGGAACATCCCGATTGCCGCACGGGTTGTCGCGATCGCCGACTCCTTCGATGCCATCACTCACCGGCGGCGTTACAAGAGCGGTCGAAGCGATTCCGACGCGGCCGAGATGATCGCCGAGGGCAGGGGTACCCAGTTCGATCCGGAGCTCACCGACCTGTTCCTTTTTCCCCCCGTGTTCGCGGACATCAAGCGCGACATGCGAGCGACCAACGGCCCCCGCGTACGCGGACCCGAGCGTCGAGTGGGAAACGCCCTGCGACCTCCCCCTGTCACCTTCCGATGGCGGAACGGATCGCGCGCGCGGCACGGTCGGGATGCTCCGCGCCAAAAAGAGCGCTGAGCACCGCGACCCCGTCGGCACCCGCGCGAATAACCGCCGCGGCATTGTTTGCCGCTATGCCGCCGATCCCGACCACGGGTCGATCCACGGCTCGTGCAAGCCGGGTAAGTCCCTCCAGCCCGATCGGAATGCCGGCGTCGTGCTTGGATCGCGTGCCGTATACTGACCCGATGCCTGCATAGTCGGCAGCGCGAGCATTCTCGATCTCATCGTCCCTCCCGAGTGACGCCCCAATGATGAACGACGGAGGAACGATGGATCGCACGGCGCGGACCGGCAGGTCATCGACCCCGAGGTGGACTCCCGCGGCACCACTCGCAAGCGCGATGTCCGCGCGATCGTTGATGATCACGGGGACGGAGAGGGTTCTCACCAGCGCACGCGCCACATCCAGAAGCGTGCGTGCGTGCGCATGCTTGAGTCGCAACTGCACCATGGTCGCTCCGCCGGCCACCACGCCCATCGCGCGCCGAAGCAGTCCCTCCACACCATCGTGCATGTCGTCCGTGATTGCTATCAGCCGGATCGTCTCGGGACTCATTGGCGTCGCTGCTCGCCTCCCTGAAGCCGGTCAGCGCGTGGCCACGCGTCCGTCATGCGGGTAGTCGCGATCCGTGGAGCGACCACCGTGGCCGCTGATGAAGGCGTGGGGATCCTGTCCGCCACACGCGAGTTGCTCGCCGAAATGATGGCCCGCAACGGTCTCTCTGCCGACGACATGATCAGCGTCATCTTCACGGTGACTCCCGACCTCCGTGCGGAATTCCCCGCGCGTGCGGCTCGTGAGCTCGGTTGGACGGACGTCCCTCTACTCTGCACGGTCGAGTTGGCGGTTCCGGGCGCGCTCCAGAAATGCATCCGCGTCCTCCTCCACGCCCACACCACGCGCTCGGGCCGTGATCTGCGACACGTCTACCTTCGCGACGCCGGCTGACCGACTAGTGACCTGATTGCGAGATCCGGATTGCAGTCGGCGACGAAGCCACTGGCAAGGGCAACCGCAACAGCGGGCTACCGCAACAATGATGGAAGAACGATTGAACGGATTTCAACGGATCATGCGGATCTGGTCAGACCTGAGTCCACCATCATCGCTCCAGTCGGGCATCGCGCCGTCGGGCTGGTTTCATCCGCTGAATCGTTCTTCCATCGTTGTTGATCCTGGTGCTGATCCTGGTGTTGATCCTAGTGTTGATCCTGGTGTTCGCGTCTGGCATCGGAGGATCCGAACCCGGACGATCCGAAACCGCTATCACAATGTCGCTGCCAGCCCACTAGGGGGCCTTGCGCGTCCGCCGAGCCTGCTGGGCGCGGCGTACCTTCTCGCGTGCAGCCTTGTGCTCCTCGAACGTGACCCGGAATTCGTGGTGGCCATCCGGGTGGGCGACGAAGTACCGATACGGAACATCCGCCGGGAACAGCGCTGCCTCGATGCTCGGCCTGCCGGGCGACGCAATGGGGCCGGGCGGGAGGCCGGGATTCTGATACGTGTTGTATGCCGACCGGATCTCGAGGTCCCTGTACAGCACCCGCGACGTGTGCGTCCCGCGAGCATACTGGACGGTGGGATCGGCCTGGAGTGGCATGTTGATGCGGAGGCGGTTGTGGTAGACGGCCGAGATGATGGGACGCTCTTCCGGGAGCCGTGCCTCCTTCTCGATGATCGAAGCCAGGGTCACGACGGCGTGCTTCGTCATCGCCATCTTCTCGAGCTGTTCATCCCATTCCGGATCCCAGCGCGACTCGAATTCCGCGACCATCTCGCCAACGGCATCGCGGGCTGTCGCACCATCGGAGAACTGGTATGTCTCGGGGAAGAGGTATCCCTCGAGCGTCGGAGTCGGAATTCCCAGCCGACGCAGGACCGCAGTGTCGCGAACCGCAGCCGAGACCGACTCGGCGGGCACCTCGAGGCTCCGCACGATCAGCGGCTCGATCGCGGCCAGCGCGAACCCTTCGGGAACGGTGAGCGTGCGAACGATCCCGGTTCCCGCGTTGAGGGATCGCAGCACGGTCGCCCACGATGCGCCTGGTCGCAGCAGGTACGTTCCCGGCTTCACGCCGCGATCGAGGCGGCGCACGGTCGCATAGATGCGGAAGAGCCGGGGAGAGCGAACGATTTCGGCGTTCACGAGCGAATCAGTGGTCGCGCGAAAGTTCGATCCCGCCGGAATGATCACTCGCCTGGGGCTCGCATCGACGGGACCGCCGCAGGCGAGGACGATCGCGAGGCCGAGCGCGCACGTGGCGCGGAGTTCAGCTCGGAAGCTGGAGCGCATGCTGAAGGAGGATGGTCGCTGCGAGCGCGTCGACGTCACCGCGACGCCCGCGGGTCGTTCCCTTCATTTCGCGGATCGCGCGCTGCGCGGCCGCGGTGGTGAATCGCTCATCGACAAGTCGCACGGGCAGCCCCGTTCTGCGGGTGATCTCATCGCCGATTGCGCGGACCTCGCGCGCACGGGGCGTGTCCTCGCCGCTCTCATCCAGCGGAAGCCCCAGGACGAATGCAGTGGCTTCAAGCTCCTCCGCCCGCGCTATGATTCCGGCGATCGGGGGGCGCTTGCCCGGACGTCGAAGGAGGAATCCCGCCGGGGACGCGATGGTCCCGGTCGGATCACTCACTGCGAACCCGATCCGACGCTCCCCGTAGTCGACGGCCAACTGGCGTCCACGCGATTCCGGCACGTCGCAAACATACCATATCGACGCAGTCGGTACCCGCGGCGTCACGGCGGGCTCCGTCGTCGTCACGCTTCGGCCGGCGCTATCCCTCGGCCATCGAGACGAAGAACTCCTTGTTGTTCTTCGTGCGCTGCATGCGCTGGAGCAGGAACTCGATCGCCTCGGCGGGCGGCATGTCCGCGAGGAAGTTGCGCAGGAGGTAGACGCGGTTCATCTCCACGGGATCGAAGAGCAGCTCTTCCTTCCGTGTTCCCGACTTCTGGATGTCGATGGCGGGGAAGACACGGCGGTCGGCGATCTTCCGATCGAGCACCAGCTCCATGTTGCCGGTGCCCTTGAACTCCTCGAAGATCACCTCATCCATGCGCGAGCCCGTGTCGACGAGCGCAGTCGCGACGATCGTCAGCGATCCGCCTTCGTCTATGTTGCGGGCGGAGCCGAAGAACCGCTTCGGCTTGTGCAGGGCCTGTGCATCCACCCCCCCCGAGAGGATCTTCCCGGAGTGGGGGACGACGACGTTGTGTGCGCGCGCGAGTCGGGTAATCGAATCCAGCAGGATCACCACATCCTTTCCGTGCTCCACCAGACGCTTCGCCTTCTCGATCACCATGTCGGCGACCTGCACATGGCGGTCGGCCGGCTCGTCGAAAGTCGAGCTGATCACCTCGGCGCCAGGGACGTTCGCCTGCATGTCGGTGACCTCCTCCGGACGCTCATCGATCAGCAGGACGATCAGTGTCGCCTCCGGATGATTCTCGGAGATGGCGTTGGCCATCTTCTGCAGAAGTATCGTCTTCCCGGCGCGAGGTGGGGCGACGATGAGGCCGCGCTGACCCTTGCCGATAGGGGCGATGAGGTCCACGACGCGCATGCTCAGGTCGCCGCTCTCCGTCTCGAGTCGCAGCCGCCCGTCGGGATATCGGGGCCGGAGATTGTCGAAGGCGATGCGGGTCTTCGCCGTGTCGGGATCGTCGCCGTTTATCGACTCCACTTTCAGGAGCGCCAGATAACGCTCCCACTCCTTGGGAGGGCGGACCTGACCGAGGATCGTGTCCCCCGTCCTGAGGCCGAATCGCTTGATCTGTGATGGGGAGACATAGATGTCATCGGGTCCGTAAAGGTAGTTCCAGTCCTGGCTGCGAAGAAAGCCGTAGCCCTCCGGCAGGATCTCGAGGACGCCCTCGCCGTGCAGGACGATGTCCGAATCGAGCAGATTCTGCTCGATGCGAAAGATCAAATCCTGTTTGCGAAGACCCGAGAAGTTCGAGATGTTGAGCTCATCGGCCATCGCGTGCAGCTCGGCGACCGACTTCCGCTTCAATTCAGCGATGTCCACCGGGAGAAGGCTCGGGAAGTGGTGCCGCGGCGCGCTGCGCTCGCTGTGCACCCGGCAGACGACAACCCGTTCGAGGCATCAGCGCGTCGATGGGCAGGGGCGAGGGACCACGGGGTCAACGCCTGGCGGGAAGGCAGTACGAAGGTAGTGGTGCAGGAAAAGGAGGTCAAGGACGGGTCGCGTGCGCTCCGCTGGCCTGCGTCCCCGCGCACCGATCGAGACCGGTACCATAGCGGTCAATGATTAGCGCGCTCTAATGACATGCGGCGCCCGCCTCAGAAGGCGATGAACCGGAGCGGATCCCGCGTGATGTCGCGCTTGAGGGTGCCGAACTCGCGCTCGAGCAGCCCGAGCTGACGAACGATCGCGCTGTCGGCACGCACGCGGCCGGCCGTTCCGCGCGGCTCGGAAAGCATTGCCCGCACGATCGAGATCTCGTTCTGTACGCTGCCGATCTCGCGGATCAGCGAGCTGTCCCTGCGGAGCCGGCCGTAGGTCGTCGACTTCGAGTCCAGCAGGTGAAGCACCGAGTCCGCACGCGCCATTGCGCTCCGCGCGCGAGCGAGGGGGTCGTTGCGCCGCAGCATCAGTCCGATCGTACCATCCCCGCGAAACGCGCGTCCCGACAAGTCGGCCGCACGGTCGCCCACGCGTCCGATCTTCTGCACGCCCTCCTCCGCGCCGAATGCGCCCAGCGTGCCCCGGGCACCCTCGAGCTGGGAGCTGAGCAGCTTGACGTTGTTGATGATCGCCGGAAACTGCTTCGAGGCACTGGCGAGCCGAGAAGCCACGGTCTCGGCATCGCCCTGCGGCTCTGCGCGCAGCGTATCTCCCGCTCCCACCTCGGAGAATCCCTCGGTGCCGGTCGTGAGGTATACGATCTGTGCACCGATGAGGCTCCCGCCCGTCCGGATCTGGGCGTACGAATCCGCGCGGAGCTGGGTCAGGTACTCCTCTAGAAGTTCGAGCTCGATGAGCAGTCGCTCCGAGGCGTCGACATCGACCGAGCGAAAGCTGATGTCGGCAACGACGCCGACCTTCTGTCCGGCGAGCCAGACATCGGATCCCTTGAGAAGTCCCCGGGCCTGGTCGGTCGCCGCGAACACCCGAACAGTATCGCCCCGGAGCGCACCGACCTGCGCGAACATCAGGAGCGCCACGGTGCCAGCCACGATCAAGGCGATCGCGATGAGGCCCGGTATCAGCGATCTCCAGGTCGTCCTTTGGTAGCCCATGGTGCTCGATGGGGAAGGGAGGTGCGCCCGCGAAGTCCAACGCGACCGGGCACAGCGATACGAGGGGGCAATTCGGAGGCCACCGCCGTGCACCGGGACGCCGACCTTTTCGTTGCTCTCCCGGTGGCGATGCGCGCGGCGGGATTCGAACCCACGACCTTCGGCTCCGGAGGCCGACGCTCTATCCAGCTGAGCTACGCGCGCTTGATTCCGCGACCATTCATTCAGTCGCACCCGCAACCTACAACCGCTCCACGACGCCGCCAATCGCAGCGGATGACGAAGCCCCCGGCGTGCAGCGTGCGAACGCAGGGGGCTTCAGACAGTCGGGGCGACTGGATTTGAACCAGCGACCTCCTGCTCCCGAAGCAGGCGCGCTACCGGGCTACGCTACGCCCCGTCGAGACGAGCTGGGGCAACGCAATGCGCCCGGAGAGACTCGAACTCCCAACCTTCTGATCCGTAGTCAGATGCTCTATCCAATTGAGCTACGGGCGCTTGGACAAGTTCGCCAGCTTGCCGAGGCGAGCTGGCGACTGGCAGAGCGCACACGAGTCGCGTTTGCCCACAGCGCATGATACTACCCCTGCGATGAATGTCAGTCAAGGCCGGAGCGACGGTGTGAACCCTTCACCTCAACGGGCTCGCCGACGAAATCCTCGAGCTCCCGAGCCGCGTCATGGACCGGTTCTGCCCGTGCTGCATCCTCTGTCACTTCATGCGCTTCACGCGGGATCGTCTCGCGCGAGCTCACGGTTGCCATCGGGGGTCGGACCGGAAGCTGAAGAGTGAAGCGGGAGCCCGCTCCCTTCCGGCTCGTGACGTGGATCTCGCCGCCCAGCAGCCGGGCCAGCTTGCGCGCAATGGCGAGCCCCAGTCCGGTCCCCCTTTCCAGCGAGTCGCCGCGGCCGCTCGGACGAACCTGCTCGAACTCCTCGAATATCCGGGTGAGGTCGTCCGCAGCGATTCCCGCTCCGGTATCCTCGACCGTCACGAGTACCGACTCTGATCCCGAGCTCTCGGCACGCCGTGCGATGAGCGTTACCGAGCCGCGCTCCGTGAACTTGATCGCGTTGGATGCGAGGTTCAGCAGAATCTGCCGAACATGCCGCGCGTCGGTGGTCACACGAGGCAGGCCCGGACTCAGGATGACATCGACGTGAAGTGCCTTCGCGGCGGCGATCGGATCGATCACGGTCACCACGCTGTCCAGGAGCGCGCCCAGGTCGACAGTCTCCAGATCCACGTCCATGCGCCCTACCTCGATCTTGGAAAGGTCGAGCACATCGTTCACGAGCCCGAGCAGGTGTTCCGCGGCGGCGCGAATTCTCTCGTGAGCCCCATGCAGCGGCGGAGAGAGCGGGCCGTAGATGCCGTCCGCAGCCAACGAGTTGTAGCCGACGATTGCGTTGAGCGGGGTGCGAAGCTCGTGGGAAACGTTGGCGAGGAACCGGCTCTTGGCACGGTTGGCCTCCGCGATCTGCTGCGCCCGCTCCTCCAGGCGAACATTCGCGTCGAGCAGGTCGCGCGACATCAACTCCAGGTCGAAGGAGTGTGCCGCGAATCGGCGGGCTCGCGCCTCCTCGCGCAGCACGAGGAACACCACCATGAGAAGCAGCAGCAGGCCGACAGTCCACATCACGAGCCTCGACGTGAGCGGCTCGAAGCGAGGTATTGCCACATCCAGCGTCCATCCCGCCGAGCCCGCAAACGTGACCTGTCGAGTCACGAGCGATGCGACTTCGGTGGGAAAATCAGGCGAGGTCGCTATGACGTCGCCTCGTGCGTCGGAGATGCGGTACGCGAAGCTTCCCTGGAGTTGTCCGGCGAGCGCGTCGTTGAAGAGATTCTGGTAGGCGAAGGCGCCGCCGATGTAGCCTGCTACCGTCTCACGGCGCATCACCGGTACGTAAACGATCATCCCGCGAGCGCCCGACGCCAGCGAGATCGACCGCGTGACCGCCGGCTGTCGTTGCTCGCGCGCGCGGTCAAGCGCTTCCGCGCGCTCCGGACGGTCGAAGTGGTTTCGCAGCGGAGGGGGGAGCTCGCCGACGCTGCTGCGCGCAGACTCGGTGACGACCCCGCTCGAATCGAGGAGATACAGCGAGACGATGTCGGGTGCTTCCGCCAGGATCTGGTCAGCGAGGACCCTGAATCGCTCACGGCTCTCGGCCCTGCTGCGAGCGGTCGCGATAAGCGCACGCTCGCTGTTTATGAGCGCGAATCGATGCCGCAGGAAGCTCTCGAGAAGTGCATCGGTCTGCACCGCCTGGGTCTGTGCCTCGTTCGCGTACTCCCGACCTAGCAGCCCATCCAGGTAGCGCAGCGCGATAAGACCGACGACGACGACTCCGACCAGCGGCAGCCGCCAGAGTATTGACCGCACCCTGAGCTCGGCATAATCGCTAGCAGGAGATGACAGCGCCACCGTTCCGGAGCCTCCATGGGCTTGCGATCCGGCGTTCTGGCGTGCTTTCGGGGCCTTGCGAGATCAGCGGATTCGAGACGTACATGATGGACGCATCAGGCAAATGGCGCGCCCGGATTCGCCAGCGATGTCGGCGGTCCCTCGGGCGCGCTGCCTCGCACGATAGGGCCCAATGTCGAAAAGCCGGAAAAAAAGGGGCCTCACGACAAATGCGTGAGGCCATGGGCGGTACAAGACTCGAACTTGTGACCTCCACGATGTCAACGTGGCGCTCTAACCAACTGAGCTAACCGCCCTGCGGTTCGCGAAACAATTCCTCGCTGCCGGTTCTTCATTGTATGTGTGCCCTGCCGCGGAGACTGCGGCTTCGGCCTCGCACGACGCGAAGAGCGGGAAACGGGACTCGAACCCGCGACCCCAACCTTGGCAAGGTTGTGCTCTACCAACTGAGCTATTCCCGCAGCCGACACCACTCACTGCCAGCGCCCCAACAGGCACGCCCTGACGGACTCCCGGCTTCACTCCGGAGGAGAAGCCATGGAGGCGAGGGGAATCGAACCCCTGACCTCTTGAATGCCATTCAAGCGCTCTCCCAACTGAGCTACGCCCCCCCTGGGCGGCGGGCAGGATAGCCGCCAGGAACCGCGAAGTCTAGGAGGGGGTATCTCCCCTGTCAAGAAAAATGGACCTAGCGGAACTCCGTCAGGCCGGTAATTTGCAGCGCGTCCAGGGGAAGATCGGTTGAGTCCCTGAAAGGACCCCTCTTTCAGCCAATCGTCAGGTGGAGGCTCCCGCCTCGCCTTTCAGATACAAACAATTCTACAACGTGAACGTTCGAGGCCAACGCCGATGACTGAAGTAAAGCGCCGCCGCCGACGTGCGGCACCCGCCGGGATCGCTCCCAGCGAGCCAGAGCGCGACATTCTCGATCAGTACCTCTACGAGGTCAGTACCTATCCGCTCCTGAAGGGAACGGAGGAGATCGAGATCGCGCGGAAGATCCGCGCGGGTGACCAGGACGCGCTACAGGAGCTCGTCCGCCGCAATCTCAGGTTCGTCATCTCCGTGGCAAAGAAATACCAGAACCGCGGCCTGCCGCTCATCGATCTCATCGGTGAGGGGAACGTCGGGCTGCTCACCGCCGCGCGGAAGTTCGACCCAGACCAGGGAGTGAAGTTCATCTCCTACGCCGTGTGGTGGATCCGGCAGGCCATTCTCTCGTCGCTGGCGCGACAGGGACGGACCGTGCGCGTTCCGCTCAACCGCACCGCCGATCTCTCGCGCATCATCAAGGCATCGGAAATCCTGCGACAGAAGCTTCGTCGCGAGCCGAATCCCGAGGAGCTTTCGCAGCTCACCGGGCTTTCGGTCGATGTCGTTCAGTCGCTCGCCGCCCTCAACACGGGCGATGTCCGACTCGATGCGCCGATGGATCCGGAAGGCGATCGATCGCTGATCGAACGCTTCGTGGCGGATGAGATGCCTGACGCCGAGGAGGAAGCGATGAATCGCTTCCTCAACGACGAGATCGAGCAGGCGCTGGGGACGCTGCCTCCGCGAGATGCGAAGGTTCTGCGACTCTATTTCGGCCTCGAGGGAGGACGCGAGCATACGCTCGAGGAGATCGGATCGATGCTGGGCGTCACGCGCGAGCGTGTGCGTCAGCTGCGCGACCGTGCACTCAAGCGACTGCGCGAGGGCGATGTCGGCCGTGCGCTCGGAAGCTTCGCCGCGTAGCTTTGCGTCCGAAGGAAGGATGAACGGCGGAGCCACCCGGCTCCGCCGTTCGCTTTTTCAGCCGTGCCCGCCTTGATGTCCGGTTGGCGCGCGCCCATTTTCCCACCTCGCGGCGAGCCATGGATCGCCGGTCCTTCACGGCGGCCTGCATTGGCGCGCCCCTGCAGCCTCCGGCCCGAGCCCAATGATCCGCCTGATCGACGTGCACAAGGACTTCGGCACCAAGCGAGTCCTGAGCGGCTTCTCGCTCGACGTCGTCGAGGGCGAGACAATGGTGATCATCGGCTATTCGGGAACGGGGAAATCGGTGGCGATCAAGCACATTGTCGGCCTCCTCGAGCCGGATTCGGGGACGGTCCTGGTGGACGACCTCGAGGTGCCCCGGCTCCGCCGTCGCGAGCTCTATGCATTGCGCGCAAGGATCGGCTACGTCTTCCAGTTCGCCGCGCTGTTCGACTCCCTCTCGATCGGCGACAATGTCGCAATGGCTCTGCGCAAGCAGCGAGTCGACGAGGACGAGATCGCGCGACGCGTCCAGGAAGCCCTCGAGCTCGTCGATCTTCCCGACGTTGCCGACCGGTTCCCGGCGGAGCTCTCGGGCGGGATGCGAAAGCGCGTCGGGATCGCGCGCGCAATCGTTGGCCGGCCGAAATACATCCTCTATGACGAACCCACCACCGGCCTCGACCCGGTTACGAGCGCGGTCATCGACCAGCTCATGGTGCGCATGCAGCGCCAGCTCGGCGTGACGAGCATCGTCATCACGCACGACATGCGAAGCGCCTACACGGTCGGCACGCGCATCGCGATGCTGTACGATGGACGCGTGCGGCGCGTCGGGCCCGTCGACGAGATACGCCACACCGACGATCCGGTCGTTCGGCAGTTCATCGAAGGCCGAGCGACCATCGACGAGATCGAACCGGACGCAAGTCCGCGCTGATGACCCGGAGTCGAGCACGGAAGGAAGTCTCCGCAGGCGGAGTGGTCTTTCGGATGGAGGACGGCCGTCCGCTCTTCCTTCTCATCCGCGACAGCTATGCGAACTGGGGATTTCCCAAGGGGCACCTCGAGCGGGGCGAAGCGCCCGAGAGCGCGGCCCTTCGCGAGGTCGCGGAGGAGACCGGGCTCTCGGCGGTCGAGTCGCGCGGCCCGATCGAGACGATCGACTGGTATTTCCGGTTTCGCGGACGCCTGATCCACAAGGTTTGCCATTTCTATCTGATGGAGTCCGTCATCGCGCATACCAGTCCGCAGGAGACGGAAGGCATCACGGAGTGCCAGTGGATTCCCTACGATGTCGCGGCGGAGATGGTCTCCTACGCCAACGCCCGGCAGGTACTCAGGCGCGCGCACGAGATGGTCAGCGAAGGAGCGCTGGGCGGGTGAACGCGTGACCGCTCCCCCTGCGCCAACGGGACATCCCCCCTGCGTGCTCGCCTACACGCCGCGCCAGCGCAGCCGCCTGCTGGCCCGGGGCCTCTTCTCCCGGCGCAATGCACGGGTCATCGGGGCGCGCAACGCGCAGGACTGCCTGGTCGCCTTCCGGACGACACTCATCGATCTCGTCCTCGTCGATGCCGCCGCTCCCTCCGACACCCTGTGGGAGGTCGCCGCGCTCGCAAGGGAATTCCCGAGCACTCCGTTCGTCGCCATTGTGCCGCTGCGCGGTTCCGACGGCCCTACTCTCGCTCGTGCCATCGGACTGGATTTCGTGGACATCATCATCGAGGGCGTCGATGACGCCTGCGCACGCGAACTCGTCGTCCCCTGCCTCTTCTCCACACGTTTTGCCGCGGCACTCGACTGCCCCCCTCCGCGGCTCGGGTTCTCCACCGATGTGCAGCGCGCGACCTGGCGCCAGATAGTCTCCCATACGGGACGCGCCGTTCGAACCGAGGAGCTGGCTGCCGCGCTCGGAGTCACCCGGGAACATCTCAGCCGCCGCTTCTCCGCCGATGGAGCACCAAACCTCAAGCGCGTGATCGACCTCGTGCGCCTGATCGCCGCCGCCGAGCTGGCGAAGAACCCCGGGTATGACCTTCGGGACGTGTCCGCGGTCCTCGGCTTTGCCTCGTCCTCGCACCTCTCGAGCACGGCTCAGCGAGTCGTTGGAACGAAGCCCGGTTCATTCTCCGTGCTGCGGACCGTCGACCTCGTGGAACGCTTCGCGCATGGCAGGGCGCGAAGCAGGGTATAGGCAGAGCGGCATCGTCATCACGATCGGCCTTCGGCTTGCCATCTCACGAGGGCATCCCTGCCAAAGAAGCTGAAGACTCTAGGGTAGGGCGGAGCCGGAGTCGCGTGCGTCCGCCAGCGTGGCGCCCTGGGCCGGAAGACCCACGCCCAGCGCCAGCCCGCTGCCCGCCGCCGCCTGACGGTCAATGTAGGCCACGTACCCTGACAGCAGCCGACTCACCGCCGTGAGACGCCCCGTGAGCTGCGCGATCGCAGGGGCCTGTAGAATCCCGGCATGTCGAGCGATCGTGAGGCGCGTCTCAAGCTCCAGGAGCGCGCGACGCGCATCTCCGTAGGACTGAAGCTGCTCGGAGGGGGCATAGGACGCGTAGCCATGGGCTATGTTCGACGCGACAGCCACAGCGGATTGCATGAGCTGCTCCGTGAGAACCCTGGTCTCGCGGCGCGACGCCTGGCGAGCTGCCCGGACGACATCGCCCGCGAGCGCAACCGCCTCCTGCCATACCTTGAGGTCCTTCACGCCGCTCGCCATGGTGCAACCTACGCGCTCCCGCCGTGGCCCCGACATCGATATACTGCGCCTCTCACCGGTCGGGCGCGCGCATTGCGCACGTCGCAGCTTGCTCACCGGTCCCCCTTGTGATATTTTTCACAAGCTCCGCCACACCTATTCGCGCCTCGTGCACCGGACTCCCTGATTATGGCATCCCAAACGACCCTTCGCCCCGGCGAGATCAAGGACATCCTCCTCCGGGCGATCGAGGCCGCCGACCTCGACGACCTCGGCGTCGAGGAGGTCGGAACCGTGCTCGAAGTGAAGGACGGGATCGCGCGGATCTATGGATTGGCGACGGCAATGGCCGGCGAGATGCTCGAGGTCACCTCCTCCGAAACCGGCGAGATCGTAGTCGCTCTCGCCCTCAACCTCGAGGAGGACAACATTGGCGCAGTCATCCTCGGCGACTACCTCCGCCTGAAGGAAGGTGATCAGGTCAGGAGGACATCCCGCGTTCTGGAGGTCCCCGTCGGACCGGAGCTCGTCGGCAGGGTGGTCGATGCCCTGGGTCGCCCCATCGACGGCCTCGGCGAGATCCACGCGAAGGCGACCAGGAAGGTGGAGTCCGAGGCTCCCGGCATCATCGTGCGCCAACCGGTGAAGGAGCCGCTACAGACGGGCATCAAGGCAATCGACTCGATGATCCCGATCGGCCGCGGACAGCGCGAGCTCATCATCGGCGATCGCGGCACCGGCAAGACCGCCATCGCCGTCGACACCATCATCAACCAGAAGGGCACGGGCGTCATCTGCGTCTACGTCGCCATTGGGCAGAAAGCGTCCACGGTCGCCTCGGTGGTCGAACGACTCAAGGCGACCGGCGCACTCGAGTACTCGATTGTCGTCGTCGCTTCGGCGTCGGATCCGGCTCCCATGCAGTACATCGCACCCTATACGGGATGCGCGATGGCCGAGTACTTCATGTACAACGAAGGCAAGCCCACGCTCTGCGTCTACGACGACCTCTCCAAGCAGGCCGCGGCGTACAGGCAGCTTTCTCTCGTGCTGCGGCGCCCGCCGGGTCGCGAGGCCTTCCCGGGCGACGTCTTCTATCTTCACTCGCGGCTGCTCGAGCGCGCTGCCAAGCTCCGCGAGGATCACGACGTGGTCGACGGCAAGAACATCCTCAAGGCAGGCGGTTCGCTCACTGCACTCCCGATCATCGAGACCCAGGCGGGCGACGTATCCGCCTACATTCCGACCAACGTCATCTCCATAACCGACGGCCAGATCTTTCTCGAGGCCGACCTGTTCTACGCCGGCGTCAGGCCGGCGGTGAACGTGGGAATCTCGGTCTCGCGCGTCGGAGGCGCCGCGCAGACGAAGGCAATGAAAGCGGTCGCCGGCCGCCTGCGCCTCGATCTCGCCCAGTATCGCGAGCTGGAAGCGTTCGCCTCGTTCGCATCCGACCTGGACGCCGCCACGAAACGCCAGCTCGATCGCGGTGCCCGTACGGTCGAGGTTCTCAAGCAGGGCCAGTACCAGCCGATGTCGGTCGAGCATCAGGTGACGATTCTCTACGCGGTAACCAATGGCCACCTCGACGACGTGCCGGTGGCGCGCATCCGCGAGTGGGAGCGCGGATTTCACGACTACCTGAACACGCAGTTCCCCCAGATCGGACAGGGCATCAGGAAGGAGAAGGCGCTGTCGAAGGAACTCGAGGCCGACCTGAAACGGGCCATCACGCAGTACAAGGAGATTGCCGGCGAGGGCGCCGCTCCCGCAGCTCCGGGGCAGGCCACGGCTCGATCCGCGAAGTGAGAGGAATGATCCACCTGCGCGGAGTTCGTCATGGCTAAGGGTCGGGAGCTGAAGGGCCGCATCAAGTCCGTCGAGGGCACGCGAAAGATCACGCGCACTATGGAGATGGTCGCCACTTCGAAGCTCAAGCGTGCGCAGGACAGGGTAGTGGCAGCTCGTCCCTACTCCCAGGCACTTGCGGAGGTGATCGGCGACCTCTACTCGCCCGAGCTCGCGGAGAGGTTCCCCCTCCTCCGCCAGCCGGCAAAGGTTCGCCGCGCCGCGGTCCTTCTGCTCACTTCGAATCGCGGCCTGGCCGGCGCCTTCAACTCGAACCTCATTCGGGAGACGCGCAATCTCCTTGCGTCGCTCGAGGGGAAAGGCACGGAGATCGAGTTTCACGTGGTAGGCCGCAAGGGTCTTGGTTTTTTCCGCTTCGTGGGGCGCAACATCACGACGAGTCGCACCGACATCACCGACAGGCCCACGGCTGAAGATGCCGCATCGCTCGTCGAGCCGATGATGGAGAGTTTCGTTCGGGGAACGGTGGACGCTGTCTACGTCGTGTACGCGAAGTTCAACTCCGTTCTGTCCACCCCGCCGACGGCCCACCGAATACTTCCGGTTGCACCGCCGGAGAGGAAAGGTGCGCGGCGCGACTACCTGCTCTTTCCGTCGGCGGAGGCGATCCTCTCGGAGCTGCTTCCGCTCTACGTGCGCAACTCCGTCTATCGCGCGCTCGTGGAGACCGTCGCCGGGGAGCAGGGTGCTCGCCGCACGGCGATGAAGAACGCGACGGACAACGCCGGCGAGATGCTGAACGTCCTCCGTCGGACGTACAATCGCGCGCGGCAGGCGCAGATCACCCAGGAAATCGCCGAGATCGTGGGCGGAGCCGAAGCTCTCTGAGCCCCGGCCTTTCGAACGCGACAAAATCACACTGACCGGGATAGACATGGCAGCGACTGCAGCGGAGGTACAGGTAGGCAAGGTTGTTCAGGTCATCGGTCCCGTCCTCGACGTGGAGTTCGAGGCCGACCACCTTCCCGAGCTCTACAATGCGCTGGAGATCAAGGGGATGGCGTCCGAGGGATTCCCGATCGACGTGGTCGCCGAAGTGCAGCAGCACATCGGCCGCAATCAGGTCCGCGCCGTCGCGATGTCGTCCACGGACGCGGTCGTCCGCGGGATGGAGGTCATCGACACGGGCGGCCCCATCGCCGTGCCGGTGGGCGAGGCTGCGCTCGGACGCATCCTGAACGTTCTCGGGAAGCCGGTGGACAACGGGCCTCCGATTCCGGCGAGCGCACCACGCTGGCCGATCCACCGCAAGCGTCCCGACTTCGTCGACCTCGAGCCCAAGACCGAGGTATTCGAGACGGGAATCAAGGTCATCGACCTGATCGCCCCCTTCGTGAAGGGCGGAAAGATCGGCCTGTTCGGCGGCGCCGGCGTCGGCAAGACCGTCGTGATCCAGGAGCTCATCAACAACGTCGCGAAGGCGCACGGTGGCAAGTCGGTGTTCTGCGGCGTGGGCGAGCGCACGCGCGAGGGGAACGACCTCTACCTCGAGTTCAAGGAAGCGGGGATCCTCGACAAGGTCGCGCTCATCTACGGCCAGATGAACGAGCCGCCGGGCGCGCGGCTTCGCGTCGGTCTCTCGGGCCTCACCGTCGCGGAGTACTTCAGGGACACCGAGGGCCAGGACGTGCTGGTCTTCATCGACAACATCTTCCGCTTCACCCAGGCAGGATCGGAGGTTTCCGCCCTGCTCGGACGCATGCCGAGCGCGGTGGGTTATCAGCCCACGCTGGCGACCGAGATGGGCGAGCTGCAGGAGCGGATCACTTCGACGAAGAGCGGCTCGATCACCTCGGTGCAGGCGATCTATGTTCCCGCGGACGACATCACCGATCCAGCGCCAGCCACGGCGTTCGCGCACCTGGACGCGACGGTGGTTCTCTCGCGTGCCATCACGGAGCTCGGCATCTATCCGGCAGTGGATCCGCTTGCATCATCGTCGCGCCTGCTCGACCCGCAGTTCCTCGGCGAGAGACACTACAAGGCCGCGACCGACGTACAGCGCATCCTGCAGCGTTACAAGGAGCTTCAGGACATCATCGCCATCCTCGGGATGGACGAGCTTTCCGAGGAGGACAAGCTCATCGTCGGGCGCGCCCGTCGCGTGCAGCGGTTCATGTCGCAGCCCTTCAGCGTCGCGACCCAGTTCACGGGCATCGAGGGGCGGTACGTGAAGCTGGAGGAGACGGTGTCATCGTTCGAGCGGCTCGTCGCCGGCGAGTTCGATTCGCTGCCGGAGCAGGCCTTCTACATGGTCGGCAGCATCGACGAGGCCGTCACCAAGGCCGAAACCCTCGCGCGGACCTGAGGCGGCCGTGCTGAAGGTATCGGTGAGCTCACCGGAGCGGATGCTGTTCGAGGGGGAGGCCACTCACGTGGTCGCCCCCGCGGTAGATGGCTTCGTGGGAATCCTGCAGGATCACGCGCCGATGATGACGCTGCTCGGCAAGGGCGAGCTGCGACTCGACGGAAGCGGCGATGCCCGGCGGTTCGCGGTCAGCGGCGGCTTTCTGCAGGTCGTCGACAACGTCGTCCGCGTCGTCACGGAGTCGGCGACGGCCCTCTAGCCGACTGGCGCGCCGACTTCGTCGCTGAACGGAAAGCTAGTGGCCCGCCGGCTGGCTGCCCGCGGCAACGCCGCCGGGCGGTCGGAGGGGATGCGTCGGGTGCATGTAGGTGGTGTTGTGGATCCACGCGGCGCCGACAACGCAGGCGACGGCAAGGCCGACAATGAAGGCTGCCACGCCCCACCCCCGCGACTTTTCCTGATAGTATTCCGCTTGCCGCTCCATCCCCTGACCTCGCCGCTGAGCGTTCCCGAAGTATCTGCAGACGCGGCACAATATACGCGCAGTGCGCGCGAGAGCGAAGCGGCGGCCGCGTGCGCGCCGTCACACAAGCCATGTACCTGTCGAGGAAACCCGCAATGGTGTCGATGATCACGTCTGCTGCACGATCCGCGATGGCGCTTCTGGCCGTACTGGCGCTCGCCGGTTGGGTTACGCCGGCTTCCGCCCAGATGCTCGGTGTTCCCGTGCTCCAGAACGGCTTCACGAATCCCGGAATCACCGCCGCGGTGAACTACGGTACCGCGAAGGGGGTTCGTGGGTACGGTCTGGCCGGTGCGTGGGCACCCGCCAGCGGCCGCTTCCACGTCAGCGGAGGGATCGGGGGCTACGACCCGGATGAGGAGAAGACGTGGTTCACCTATGGTGGCCGGCTCGCCGTGCCGCTCACGCAGCTCACCGGAACCGGGAGCTTCGGCATCGCCCCCTTCGCCGGGCTCGGCGCGGCCAACCGCAAGGGAGTCGCACTCATGCATCTTCCCGCCGGCGTTGCGGCGGGCTACCGGCGAGCGCTCGGTGAGACCCGTGCCATCTCGGTATACGGTTCGTCCTTCTTCGGCTGGACGCGGCTCACGAGCGATGTCGAAGGTGTCGAGAGCGTTTCGAAAGGACTCATTCGATTCTCCGCCGGTCTCGATGTCGCGCTCACTGCCAACTTCGGGGCCACCGTGGGCTACGAAACGGGCGCAAAGGCCGACGCCGATGAGCCGGGGCCGAAGGGCTCGATGTTCGGCATCGGCCTGTCGTACGCGTTTCGGCGGTAGCGCAGCTCCATCAAACCCATTACGAGGACCGCAATGTCACATCGGAACGTCCGCCTTCGCTCGATTGCAACTGTCAGCGCCATGCTGCTCGCCGTCTCAGCCGCGCCGGCCGCGGCGCAGACGATGTATCCGTCTTTCCAGCAGCCCCGAGTGGTTCCGCGAGAGTTCAACTTCGCCGTCGCCGATGGGCGTGGAATCACCCCGATCGTCTTTCAGTGGCGCGAAGGGACCACCGCCCGCACGCAGTTGTCGCTCGATGCGGGCCTGGCAGATCCCGAGGGGCCGGACACGGATGTCATGCTGCTCGTGGGCGGCCAGTACGGCATCATGCTCGCGCAGGCCCGTTCCGATTTCCCCCTCGATGTACTGTTCACCGCGGGGGCGTTCGGGGCGTTCGGGAACGGTACGTATGTGGCGGTTCCGGTCGGAGTGTCGGTGGGTCACCGTTTCCCGCTGGAAGGCACCTCGATGGCGATCACGCCGTACATCCATCCGCGTCTGGCCCTGGAGTTCGCGTCGGGTGCAGGCGACAACAGCGACATCGCCATCGGTTTCGACATTGGCGGCAGTCTCGAGCTCACGCCCCAGCTCTCGCTTCGGGTGAGCGCTCTCTTCGGCGGCGAGGGAGTCCGCGGCAACGATGGCGACGCAATAGGGATCTCGCTCGCCTGGCAGCCGCGCGGGCTCCGCTCTGCTTCAGCGAGTCCGCGCCCCCTGTAGCTTCCCGCAAGGGTTGGTTGCAGTCGTAGGCCAGCGGACCGTCATCCCTCCCGGGATGGCGGTCCGTTCTCGTGCGCCGGCACATCCCCCGGCAGTCGCATCCTGCCGGGGAGCGCACCGGCGCGATAAAGACGTTATCCTTCGCCACGCGGGCGCCGCGCGGGACCGGTTTTCGGGTCACGAGGCCGGCTCGATCAAGTCGAGGCGATCGGTCAATCTCGAGGGGCGCAGGCCCGGCCCACCCCGCAATCGACCGGCCTCTTCAGATGGCTTGCAACTTGCCCGCTGATCCTTCTTTTGGACGTGCGCGGAAATGACGATGACTGATTCACGACGCCCCACCATCCTGGTCGTCGACGACAATCACGACAACGCCGAGATCATCCGGCAGTATCTCGAGGCACATGGCTACCCGATCACCGTCGCGTACGACGGCGACGAGGCCCTGTCGCAGTTCGAGCTCGTGCGTCCCAAGGTAGTCCTCCTCGACGTAATGATGCCTGGTCGCGACGGCTGGGAGGTTTGCCGCATGATGAAGCAGCATCCCGTTCTCGGCTCCGCCGTACGCATAGTCATGGTGACGGCGCTCGACGAGTGGTCGGACAAGCGACAGGCGCTTCAGACGGGGGCCGACGACTACGTCGAGAAGCCCGTCGACCTTCCGAAGCTCGTGAAGACAGTCGAGCGCAACGTCGCGATGCTCCGGCCGCAGACCTGAGCGTGCCACCGGCGCACCGGACACCCGTGCACTCATCCGTGCTACTCACGGATGGCGATGCCGCGGTGCTCAGCGAAGCCGTGAATCTCCTGGAAGGCTGGCGGCTCGAGACCGTTGACGAGGGGTCGATCGCGGAGGCGACTGACTCCCTGGCCGACGTGCGCGCGGTCGTGCTCACAGGCGGCGATCCCGGGGTGCTGCGAAGCGTTCTCGAGGCCGCGAAGCGGCGCGGTGTCGCCGTCATCATGGGCGCCGCCGATGAAGCCGCGCGGCGGCGGGCCGCGGAGCTTCGCATCGGCGAGTGGTTCACCCTTCCGGGCAACGCCGAGGAGATCGCGGCTCGGATCAAGTCGGCACTGACGCGCACGGAGCTCTCGAGCAACGCTGTCGCCGACCGGGGGGGGCGCGTCGAATACGAGCAGATGCTCTACGACTATCTCACCGGGCTTCCGACGCTGCCGGTGATGATCGAGCGGTCGCGAGCGCTGATCAAGGAGCGCGGCGAGCTGATCGTGCTCTACTTCAACTTCGTCCGCTACTCCAAGATCGAGGAGATCTACGGGTGGGAGAAGCTGGACGCCGTGCTGGAGACGACAGCACTCGCTGTCCGCGAGTTCCTGCACGACAGCGCCCTGAACACGTCGCGGGTGATGGTGAGCTTCGCGAACGACGACGATTTCGTCTTCTTTCACGTGCCCGCGCCAGGCGTTCCCGCGGCGAGCGACGCCCAGATCACCGAGCTCGTCAGCCGTCTCCAAGTGTTCGTCGCGAGCAAGATCGAGGAGTCTCACGGCGAGGACATCGCGGCGCTGTTCGACATCTATGTCGGGCGCTCGCACGTGTATTACAACCCGAAGATCAGGTTCGAGCGGCTGATCTATCGGGGTATCCGGGAGGCCGCCAACGCCGCGAAGAGCGTGGAGGAGCGGGAGCGCGGACGACGTGTCGCCGACCTGCGCTCGAGCCTGCGCGATCGCGGTGTCTACATCGACTATCACCCGATCGTCGTCACCGACACCCGCGAGATCTTCGGCTACGAGGCGCTGGCGCGCGGGGTGATGCGGAGCCTGCGGAGCCCAGAAGTCATGTTCGAGGTCGCTGCCGAGGCAGACCTCATATGGGAGCTTAGTCGCCTGTGCAGGAGTCGCGCGATCGAAGGCATGCAGACACGCCTGCGCGGAGACGAGCTGCTCTTCCTGAACGTCGATCCCCACGACTTCGCCGATCCCGACTTCAACGTGATAGAGAGCTCCCAGCCGCATCGGGTGGTGATCGAGATCACGGAGCGAACCGCGATCAAGGACTACCCGAAGTTCCGCGAGCACCTGAAGCGCTTTCGGGATGTGGGATATCGGTTCGCCGTCGACGACGCGGGCAGTGGCTACGCGGGGCTGGGCTCGATCGCCAATCTCGAGCCCGACTTCATCAAGCTCGACATGTCGCTGATCAACTGCATCGACACCAATTTCATCAAGCAGAATCTGGTGGAGACGATGGTTCGGTTCGCCAACGACATGGGAGCCAAGGTCATCGCGGAAGGCGTCGAGCGCGCGGAGGAGTATGCCACCGTGAAGTCGCTGGGCGTCCACCTGGTCCAGGGATTCTACCTGCACCGCCCGACGCGGCTCGAGACGCCCGCCACCGGCGCGACCCGATTCGGCGCGCAGGCTTGACTCCATTCGGCGCGCAGGCGTGACCCCATTCGGCGCGAAGCGGTAGCTCAGCCCCGCAGCAGCTGTTCGATCAGCTCGCTGCTGGCGCGAGC
>JBGTMW010000316.1:0-4134 GCA_041743365.1 Gemmatimonadaceae bacterium | reverse complement strand
TGCCGTCGGCCGCCAGGATCCTGATCCTGAGCGCCTCGGCCAGCTCGCGGCCCTGGAACCATTCGGGCCTGGCGCGCAACCGCTCCGCCGATTCCAGCGAGGCGACCCGGGCGGCTACGTCCTTGCCCTCTTCGAGCAGGGAGAGTCCGTATCCCGCGCGCGCGCCGATCTCGATGTCCGACTGCCCGATCGATCGCGACAGGGCGACCGCGACATCATAAAGCTCCGTGGCGACATCGAGCTCTCCGCGCTCCCGCTCGAGGTGAGCGAGGTTGTATACGGCGTACAGCTGGCGTTCCGTGTTCTTCATCGCGCCGAATATCGCCAGCGCCTCCCCGAACTGGTCGCCGGCCCGATCATACTCCGCGCGCTTGAGGGCCATGACGCCGCCGTTGAGGGCAGCCAATCCCCACACCTCACGCATCCCGGCGACGCGTGCTGCGGCAATCGCTCGGTCGAGCTGATCCTGCGCGGTCGTCCAGTCGCCCTTCAGCTGATGTGCAATGCCGAGGTTGTTGTGGCAGCGCGCCTGCCCACGATAGTCGCCCACCTTCCCGTAGAGCTCCAGCGCGCGCCGATAGAGACCTTCCGCCTCGCCGGAATCCACCGGTTCCCGGGTGACACCGAGTCGCACGAGGTTGTCCGCGAGCAGGGAGACATCGCCCAGGCGCTCGCCGAGCCTGACTCCCTCCCTCGCTGTAGCCTCGGCAGCCGAACGCTCGCCGAGCCGACTCTGAGCCTGCGATATCATGTTCAGCAGCGCGACGCGCTCCGCGTCGATCCCGTGAAGCTTTGCTTCCTCGTCGAGCGCGAGGCATGCGCCCAGCGCGCGGCGGGCCGGCTGCCCGAGAAGGCTACGAATGCGCTCGCGGATGCGGCGTGGCGCCAGGGTGCGGCGCGAATCCGCGTGGACCATCATCCATTCGATCACGGAGTCGCATAGCGCCTCGGCCTCCTCGAACTGGCCCATCGCCTCGGATACGAGCGCCATTCTGAGCCGGACATCGGCCAGCGCGCCGTCGGATCCTGCGCTGCGCTCGGCGATCTGCAGCAGCTCGAGAGTCTCCTGGTGCGCGTAGGAAGCACGGGCCTGGTCGGCCGCCATCAACGCGTACTGGTAGGCCTTCTCGCTGCTGCCGCTCTGGTCGTAGTGCATGGCGATCTCCGCGATCGCCGTGGGCATGCGCCGCTCGGTGGTCTGCGCGACCCGCTCGTGGATCCGGCGGAGCCTGTGGGAAAGGACATCTCCCACATCGGCCGGAAGCCGGAAATCCGAGGGCGGACGCAGCTGCGTGCGCGGCTTGTCGAGGCGGTTGGCGCTCATCAGCCACCCATCCCCACGGAACTGACCTGCTGCGTCGCGCGCAGCCTAGGGCAGCCCGCCAGTGCGAATGCAGGACTCATTTGCTCGCTCCGGACGCGGACAGGGTGGACTGCTAGTAGCTCACGGGGACGATGAGGCCCTGCAGTTCCGTGAGTTCCCCTTCCGCCGTCCTGGCGAAGCCGTCGTAGACGTTGTAGCCGCTGAAGTGCTTGATGCGGCGGAAAGCGATTCCGCCATCGAGCCATACGTAGGTACGGAGGCTCGGGTCGGTCAGTGCCTCGTTGATGCCCGGATCGCCGAGGGTCATGGAGTAAAGGACCGACATCCGGCGAAGGGCCGCGAGCGCAGAGTCCGGATCCGTCGACAGTGCGGACGTCTTCATGTAGAGCCACACCGCATTCGACTCTTCGGCGGTGGGGACGAAGCGTACCGACGGCGTGAAGTCCACGTAGCTGCGGCCTTCGATCACGCGTACCTCGGCGCGGAACCGGATGGGCTCGGTCAGCACCTTGCAGGGCGCATCCCACTCCGTCGGTCCGTAGGAAGACGTCGCGGGGTCGCAGATGGCGTTCGCGGGGAAGTAGATCGCGTGCGGTCCGAGGGCGAAGACGCCACCCGTCGGCGTCACCGTGAACTCGGCACTGGCGGAGTCATCGGCCACGTGATGGATGATGACGTCGGGGCGGGGAACGCCCGCGGGTCCTCTACCCATCGCCATCCCGCCCCAGGGAAGAGCTTCCGACCCTGGACCTGCGAGCTTGTCGCCGCCGCAGCCGGCGAGGACGAGCGCGAGGAGCACGACGAGACCGGCCGCGCGGCGCACCGCGCTGCGGGGTCCATCGTTCATGAGGGCTATCGAGAAACTCGGCATAGTACGGGGTGGTAAGAGAGTGGGATGACCCAGGAACACGCCCCTTTCAAGGCATGGCGCGTACCGCATAACGCCAGAGGACTGGACATGTGCCAAACCCTTGGACGTGAACAGGTTAGCGATTGGTGCCACGCGGCCAGTTCGGGCTCCCGCGGACCGTTGTCGGACATTCTTACCGGTCACTCGGGCTTGTCGTCCGACGAGCTCGGGGAGGGTTCGCACTTATCCCGACTTATCCCGGGAGGCGTTCGTCACGCGGGGGGAGCGGTTCACGTCAAACCGATTCCCGGCATCGGCGCCCGGGCCTACAATGACCGGCCTTCCTGGCCGGCCGGCATCCTTCGCATTCGTGTCGGATCGATCGCGCGCCGGCGTTCCCGACTCTCAGCCGACTGGAGGTCACATGAAGACGTTTCGGTTCCCCGGTGCCGCCTTGTTCGTACTTCTCGGGCTCGGGCTCGGTTGCGACGATGACGATCCGCTGAGCCCCGCGGCGCCGACATCCTTCGCGGCGACGCTGGCCGGCAGCAATGAGGTTCCAGCCGTCAGCTCGACGGCCACGGGAAGCGCGACCTTCACAGTCAACGTGAACGGCTCGATCAGCTACACCGTCAGGGTTGCGAATCTCTCCACCAACGTCACGAACTGCCATATACACACGGGGCGCACGGACATCTCTGGGGGAGTCCTCGTCACGCTCTGCAATGCCGCCACCCCCGGGCCGATAACGACGGAGACGACGGTTGCCTCGGGAACGATCGTGGAGGGAGCGAACACCAGCACGCCTGGCAGCACTCCGACAACGCTCGAAGGCCTGCGCGGCCTGATGGAGTCCGGGAGCCTGTACGTGAACGTACACACCACCACCGTTCCCGGTGGAGAGATTCGGGGCCAGATCGTAGCCGTTCCGAACCCGTAGGGGTCGCTACCGGATCCCCAGCAGCTTGTGGGTCTGCAGGCTCAGGCGCCACTGCGGGTGGGCGAGGCAGTACTCGAGCGCCGCCCTAATGGCGTTCGGCGAATCCGGAGCATCGAGCGGCTGGAGAAAAAAGTGCTCGAAGGCGAGGTTCTGGAAACGCTCTGGCTCGGCTCCGGGCTGTGGGTAGACCAGCTTCAGCTCGTTCCCGCGGCGCAGCACCAGCTCGCTACCTGCCTTGGGGCTCACGCAGATCCAGTCGACGCCGGGGGGTGGCAGCCTGGTGCCGTTGGTCTCGATGGCGATCTCCAAACCTGCTTCGTGAAGGGCATCGACGAGGGGTGAATCGACCTGGAGCAGCGGCTCGCCGCCGGTGCAGACGACGAGTGCTGCTCCCGGGCTCCCCCACGCCGGCCATCGGTCCGCGACCGCGCGCGCGAGCATTGCGGGGGTGCTGAACTTTCCACCGTCCGGCCCCTCCGTTCCGACGAAGTCGGTGTCGCAGAAGCTGCACGTCGCGGTCGCCCGGTCCTCCTCGCGTCCAGTCCAGAGATTGCACCCGGCGAAGCGGCAGAAGACCGCGGGCCGCCCGGTGTTGGCACCCTCTCCCTGGAGGGTATAGAAGATCTCCTTGACCGCGTACGTCATCGGGATCCACCTGGTGGCGCGACGTACCGAGCGGGGTCCGGCAAGCCGCCTTCGGCGAAGCCGCGGAGGCGGAGCGTGCATGCATCGCAGCGACCACAGGCGGCGCCTGCCGCGTCGGGATCGTAGCATGTGGTCGTGCCGGCGTAGTCCACGCCGAGCTCCGATCCGAGCTGAATGATCTCTCGCTTGGAGAGGTTGATCAGTGGTGCTCGAATGAGGATCCTTGCATCTCCTTCGACGCCACCGCGGGTCGCGAGCGCCGCCAGGTTCTCGAAGGCCGAGAGAAACTCGGGGCGGCAGTCCGGATAGCCGCTGTAGTCCACGGCGTTGACGCCGATGAAGATCTCGCGTGCTCCCAGCACCTCGGCCCATGCG
>JBGTMW010000315.1:0-1957 GCA_041743365.1 Gemmatimonadaceae bacterium | reverse complement strand
GTTCGTGGGGTTTACCGGGAATGCAGCGATCGGCGTCGCGTGGCAGATCTTCATCGTCGTCATCGTCTTCATTACGTCGCTGTTCACCGGAATGAGCGTTCTCGTCGCGCGCTTCGCCGGTGCGGGGGATGAGGACAAGGTTGACCGAACCGTGTATCAGGCCTTTCTCACGGCGACGGGGATCTCGCTCCTCGTGATGGCCCCTATCGGCTACGTTCTCTCGCCGTCGCTGCTGGATCTCGTCAACGCCGCTCCCGCGGTGGAAGCCGAGGCGCTGCCCTTCCTAAGGATCATGTTCCTGTTCAGCAGCGGCATGATGGTGTTCTTCATGCTCGGCGGCGCACTGCGGTCCGCGGGGGATGCGCGAACTCCGATGATGCTCGGTATCGCGATGACCGTGCTGAACATCGTGTTCAACGTGCTGCTGATACGCGGGCTCGGTCCCATCCCGGCGTACGGGACGGCGGGCGCGGCGATGGGCACGGTGATCGCCGGGATCCTCGTGTCGGTGTACGCGCTGGTGAGGCTGTTGCGCGGCGGGTGGGTTGTGTCGTTTCCGCGGGGCGGAAGCTACGCTCCCGACTGGACGATAATCCGGTCGCTCTTCCGCTTCGGACTGCCGACCGGGATCCAGGGCATCGCGATGAACATCGGCGGGGTGTTCATGCTGGCGTTCATCGGTTCCCTGGCGCAGAGCGCCGAAGCGCAGGCGGCATTCGCGGTCGTCTATTCGCAGCTCTTCTCGCTGATCACGTGGACCGCGGTGGGTCTCATGGGCGCGGCGGCGGCGGTGGCCGGGCAGAACCTCGGCGCAGGGCATCCCGACAGGTCGGACGAAGCGGTGCACATCGCGGCGCGGATAGCGCTCGTCGGTGCCGTGTTCATCGGGCTGTTCTTCATGTTCCTCCCGCGCCAACTGCTGGCGGTGTTCGGCATGAACGAGCCCGTGGTCGTCGAGCTCGGAACCCAGCTCTTGCGGGTTCTCAGCGTGTCGGGTCTGTTCATCGCCGTCGCGCTGACCTACACCGGGGGGCTTCAGGGGACGGGCGACACGAGGAGTCCGCTGTACATATCGGTCGTCTCGCAGATCGTCGTACCGCTCGGTATCTGCTTCGTGATCCAGCAGACCGGCACGCTGGAGGCGATGCACATCTGGATCGCCATTCTCATTGGACACGCGACGCGGTGTGCGCTGAGCGTGCTGCGTTTCAATCAGGGAAAGTGGCGGCACATCGCGGTGGACATCGAGCCGCGGCGGCGGTAGCGCGGTGAGGGTCGGTCAACGGCGCTCCGCCCGGTTCGCGGCCGGTCCAACGTCGCTCCCGCAAAGTTCGCTTGCCGAAGTCACCCTGCCACGGCATTCGCGCCGCCGGCGATCACGAGAAAGCGGATCAGCCGCCCGGTGAATCCCACGACGATGAACCGGGCGACGCTCAGCTTGAGCGCGCCGCCGAGCAGGCTCACGATGTAGAAGGGCGGTATCCCG
The DNA here is from genome assembly GCA_041743365.1 of Gemmatimonadaceae bacterium. GTDB lineage: Bacteria > Gemmatimonadota > Gemmatimonadetes > Gemmatimonadales > Gemmatimonadaceae > JANPKQ01. Next base: position 471 of record JBGTMW010000315.1, on the reverse strand, counting down.
ACGACCGCGCTCACGAAGACGAACATCTCGATCGGCCCGCGCCACGATCGTGCCTTGGCGAGCACGATCTGCATTCGCTCGGAGTCCCTCGCCACCGGAAGACGCACGAGGCCGCGACCGCCGAGAAAGATCGCGGTCTTGGCGGTCATCTGGCCAAGCGTCCCCAGGAGTACCAGCGGAAAAACCATCGCGCGCTCGGACAACGCGCCCACGGACGCGAGATAGACCTCGGCATTGATGATCGGGATGAAACCGCTGACGAGACACACCAGGTAGGTGGCGGCGTAGATGCCAAGGCCTTCGAGCCAGGGTGCATCTAACACTCGCCGGGTGCCAACGGGATTACCGGCTGAAGTTGAACGGAAACGAGTACGTGCCAGCCGTGGCCCCCGACGCGGGCAACCGCCACCCGCGCACGACGCGCACGATGCACGCCTCCGTTTCGGCCGCGCCCGGCCCCGACCAGCTTCG
>JBGTMW010000314.1:0-4914 GCA_041743365.1 Gemmatimonadaceae bacterium | reverse complement strand
CACGGTCGCCGACCTGCGTGCCCGCCGACTCGCGGCAACGGTCGAGTCGATTCGAACGGTGCTCGACGCGGGCGACCTCGACGAGCTCGCCGAGGTCGTCGACGCGCTCCGCGACGATCACGACCTCGAGCAGATCGCGCTGGCAGCGATCAAGCTCGCCCACGAGAGTGCAGCCGACGACGACGACCTCGAGATTCCCGACGCCCGCCGATTCGATCGCAAGGACACCAAGCGCGACAAGGGCCGCCTTCGCGACCGTGAACAGGCCGGGCGCGGCAAGCCGCACAACGCCTCGATGGACGAACGCGGACGCGACAATGCCGAGCCGACCGGTTTCGTGTACGTCTCGATGGGGCGGACGGCCGGCATGCGGCCCGGTGATCTCGTGGGCGCGATCGCGAACGAGGCCGGGATCGACGCGCGGACGATCGGCGCGATCGACATCACCGATCGATTCTCGATTGTCGAGGTGCCCGAGGACACAGTCGACGAGATCATCAGCGCTCTGACGAGCGCGAAGATCAAGGGGAAGCGCGTGCTCGTCCGGCGAGACCGGAGCGGCTGATCAAGGATGCGATGATTTGCAGCTCTATTTGACAACGGCTGCGCCAGGCAGATTCCCCCTCACAGGAAGCGCGAGAAAAGGGTAGCGCCGTTCTCGCACATGCGGTCGATCACCGGCCGCCGACGCCACTCATCGATGAGAATCTCCCGGGACAGGGCGAGGTCCTCGACGAACGCCCGCTCGAGCTGCTCGGAGACTGCGGCATTGTGGGCCATCAGCACGGACTCATCGTTCAGCGCGAACGACCTGTTGTCGAAGTTCACCGTGCCGACCACCGACCAGACGCCGTCGACGGTGATGGTCTTCGCGTGCATCATGGTGGGCTGATACTCGAAGATCCGAACTCCGCCCTCCAGGAGCTCCTGGTAGCGTGCGTGACTCGCGAACCAGGTGAGCTTCGTGTCCGTCGGTGGGCCGGCGGTGAGGATCCTGACGTCGACGCCGCGTTTGGCCGCATCGCGGAGCAGGCGCCTGAAGTCATCATCGGGCACGAAGTAGGCATTCGCGATGTACAGCTTCCTGCGCGCGCCCGTTATCGAGAGCGCGATGAGCCGCTCGCTGACGGTGCTCCCCACGGTCGGGGCGCAGTGCACCGAAGCGGCGTACACGCCGTTCTCGGAGTCGGGGAGCGCGGGGGGAAAGAGCACTTCGCCGGTGAGGAGGTCGCGCGCGGCTTCCGCCCAGCCCACGGTGAAAATCGCCTGGTGCTGTGCGACGGCGGGACCGGTGAAGCGGACGCTGGTCTCCCGCCAGGAGCCGTTGCTTCGTCCGTCGCCCTTCCACTTGTCGTCGATCCCGAAGCCACCCGTGTACGCAACGACGCCATCGACGACGACGACGCGGATGTGAGAGCGATGCTGCGCCTTGTGCATCTCGTACCAGTGCGTTGGGCGGAAGAGGCAGACGTCGACCCCTCCTGCGACCAGCTCGTCGATGTACTCCTTCTTCAGCCCGCCGGAGCCGAAGGCATCACGGAGGAAGAGGATCTGCACCCCGGCGCGGGCTCGCTCGAGCAGGATCGCCTTGAGCTCGTCGGCGAGCTGGCCGGGATTGCAATAGTAGAGCTGGAGGGTGATCGAGGTCCGCGCGGCCCGAAGATCGCCCCAGAGTCGCGGGTAGAGCTGGTCGCCGTTGAAGAACAGCTCGACCTCGTGCCCCTTGTGCAGCTCCGAGCCGGCGGCAAGCTGGATCAGCGCCCTGAAGGCGTCGGTCGAGACGGCGGGAGGGGTTGAGCCGTCAAGGGATCGGACGCGGCTGATAGGGGTTCCTCGCGTGAGGTGGCCCACGCCCGCGAGCACGGGGATCACCAGGATCCCACCGACGAGGGCGAGAACCACGATCAGCCAGACGTTCATCGGTCGATTTCTATGGTGAAGGTGGCGGCCCGGAAGAAGTCGATTGATCCGGCCGTAACAGGATCGCTGAACCGCCAACAGGGTATGCTGAATGATGAGAGATGAATCCGGCACCGTCTACTACCGTCTCGCCCGCTCGCTGGCGCTGATCGCGTTTCTGGCAGCGACCGCGGCCACCGCGGCCGGGCAGCAGGCACCCGAACGCCTGGTCGCGGCGCCAGCCTTCGACACGGCTCAGGTACAGCTCACGCCAGCGCGCCCGACCCAGGGGAGCATCGTTCGAATCACGATTCGCCCCGCGATGGCAGCCGAGTCGAGACGCGACAGCCTGACCGGCGTGGACATCGCTCGTCGCGACAGCCTGATCGCAGCGGGCAACCCTCATCGCGCCAACCACACCTACAGTGACAGCCTCCGACTGGAAAGCCTGCGCGAAGACATTCTCCGGCTGGACTCCCTGGTGGCAGACAGCGTGCGGACTCACGCGCTCGCAACCACCCGCGCTCGCGCGGACTCCACCAAGCCGATCCCGACGGACAGCGTGACGGTCGTCTTCACGCCACGCCGTGCGGACGGGCGGCCCGGGAGAGGCATGATCACGCCCTACCCGGCGCGAATGGATAGCGCCGGCGGCGCGGGCGATTTCGCGACCGACCGGGTGGCCGCGATTCGGGGAACGCTGTTCGGCGAGCCACTGCATTTCCACGAGGCGGACTCCGGCGCCTACGTCGCAATCGGGGGGATCCCCGTGGACGCGCCCCGGACCGTCCGCGTTCCGTTGACGATCGAGCGCATCGGTGGCGTCGTGGACACGATGGACGTGGAGCTCGACATCGAACGCACCGCGTACCGGATGGAGAAGCTCACCGTCGCGCCGAAGTTCGGTCAGGCACCAAACCCCGCGCTGGCGGCCCGGATCAAGCGGGAGCAGGCGCTGGCGTCGGCGGTGTCGCGTCGCTCGCACGAGACGCCGCGGCTCTGGACCGGGGATTTCAGCCGCCCACGCGAGGCGCGCGTGACGAGCAGGTTCGGCGACGGGAGGCAGTTCAACGGGGCGATCCAGAGTCGCCACATGGGGCTCGACCTGGCCGGGGCGGTCGGTGCACCGGTGCTCGCGCCGGATCGCGGCGTGGTGGCGCTGATCGGTGATTTCTACTACGCCGGCAACGCCGTGTACATCGATCACGGTGCAGGCCTCGTCACTGCCTACTTCCATCTCAGCGCAGTCGATGTCGCCGAGGGCGATACGGTTTCTGCGGGTGATCGGATCGGGCGCGTCGGCGCGACAGGCCGGGTCACGGGACCACACCTCCACTGGGTGGCGCGCTACGGTGCGGTGACCGTCGATCCCTCGACCCTGCTCGACATCGGACCTGTCCGCGAGGAGTGAGCTTCCCGCGGCAGGTCGAGCAGATCGTTACCGGGGCTGAAGCTCTTCCCGCTGCGCGAGCCAGCGGCGTGCAGCGTCGACCTCCTGGGGAACGAGATTGTGACCCTGATCCGTCCACGCGAGAGTGATTTCGGCACCGGCATCACGAAGCATCGTCGCCAGCAGCTCCGTGTTCTCCGGCTGGATCATCGTGTCGAAGCGTCCAGCCGCGAGATAGACCGAAACGCCCGCCAGATCGGGGGCGGCTGCCGGCCGGAGCGGCACCATCGCCCGAAAGAGGACAGCCCCCGCCAGCACCTTCGGGTGCAGCAGCAGGAGGCTCGCGGCGATGTTCGCACCGTTGGAGAAGCCGACGGCAACGACGCGGTCTTCATCGAATCCATACACGCCGGCCGCATCGTGCACGAAAGCCGCGAGCTCCGCCGTGCGGGCGATCAGGTCGGGCTCGTCGAACACGCCGGCGGCGAGGCGCCTGAAGAATCGTCGCGCACCCTGCTCGAGCACGTTGCCGCGCGGGCTCAGCAGCCCCGCCGTCGGGAACAGCATCTTCCCGAGATCGAGCATGTCGTTCTCGTCCCCGCCCGTCCCGTGCAGCAGGAGCAGCGTCGGCCCCCCCGGCTCGGCCGGCGGAACGAAGCGATGGACGAGGGAAAGGTCAGGCGCGGGCATCGCTTCGAGGCACGTTCGTCGCGCCGCTGCTACCGCGCGTGGAGTGCCCCGCAGGGCTCACGGTTGCGGCGCACGTTCCCGACGTGCTCGCATCGCCGCTACCACTCATACAGTGCCCGGTAGAGGTCACGGTTGCGGAGCACGATCCTGACGTAGTCGCGCGTCTCGACGTAGGGAATGCGCTCCGTGAACATCTCGGTGTCATCCACCCCATCCTTGGTGTTCCAGCGCTCGACGCGCGAGACGCCGGCGTTGTATGCGGCGAGGATGTGCGGAAGCTCGTCGTACCTGCGGAAGAGATCCGCGAGATGCCTCGTCCCGAGCTTCGCGTTTACATCGGGCTGGTAGAGCAGCACTGGATCCCAGAGAGGGAACGAGAGCGAACGGGCAAGAGAGCGTCCGACATCGGGCATCACCTGCATGAGGCCCCTCGCGCCGGCGGGCGATGTGGCGCGAGGCACGAAGCGCGACTCCTGCCGGATGAGGGCCGCGACGAGAGACGGGTCGAGACCCGTGGCGCGTGATTCCTCGATGAGCACATCGCGCAGCACGACAGGATAGATCAGCCTGTATACCCGCGCATCGCGCGGCGCGCCCTTTCCCAGCGCCTGCTGCGCAAGGGAGATGGAGCGCGGCGTTTCGTTGCGCGACCTGAATCCATCGGAGGTCGCGAGCAGGCGGTCGATGCTTTCCGACGCGTCGTTCGCCAGGCGATCCGCCTCGTGGTTGGCCTCGACGTCCATGCCGAGCCGGTTCAGGAGATCGATTCGCGCGAAGGCGCTGTCGACCGAGGGCATTCGCACGAAGGAATCCGCGGCGGGCGGGGGAGCCCAGGGCTCCCTGCCCAGCCGCCTGGCGGAGGTTGCGCCGTAGTACGACATCGGATCGCGGCTCACGGTGGTACGCCACCGCTCGTTCGCGCGCGCGGTGTCGCC
>JBGTMW010000313.1:0-2606 GCA_041743365.1 Gemmatimonadaceae bacterium | reverse complement strand
CACTGCGACGCTGGCGGCCGGCACTGGAACCGAAGTGAGGTTCCGGTTCCGCGCGCTGCCCGGAGACAGCGCGACCTTCCGACTCAGCGCACGTAGCGGAGCAGATGCGGACGGCGTGCAGCTTCGCATTCCCATTCGTCCGGACCACCACCCGCGCTCGCACACGATCGCCGGCGCGGTGCACGACACCGCCACCGCCGAGTTCCGCCTCCCGGCCGACATCGATCCGGTGCGTTCGCGACTCAGGCTGAGCCTCGGATCCTCTCCGCTGGCGATCATTCGCGGAATCGGGCAGGACATGCGCGTGTATCCGTACCTATGCACCGAGCAGGTTGTGAGCACCGCGGCTCCACTCATCGCGCTGCTCCGGGCCGTGCGGTTGGCGCCGGGATCGGGGATGACGCTTCCTGGCACCGCACGTGCCGACGTCGAGCGCGCGATCGGGATCATCATCCGCCGCCAGGGCGCCGATGGCGGCATCGGATACTGGAGTGCGGATGACTGGAGCACTCCATGGCTGAGCGCATACGCAGCGCACCTCCTGCTCGACGCACGGGAGCTCGGCGTTCCCGTGGACTCGAACGCGCTGGTTCGCGTCGCCGAATACCTGCGCGCGACGCTTCGCGGGGAGCGCACCGTTGCGGGAACCCCGGTGGCTCAATGGTACGAGACGCGCGCTGCGAGGCTCGCAGACCAGGTTGCGTCGGTGGACTTCCTGAGCCGCTTCGGTAGGCCGGATGTCGGTGCAGAGAACGAGCTGCTACGCATGGCGGCGCAGCTCGCGCGCGAGGATCGCATCAGGCTCGCGGAAGTGCTTCAACGCCGCGGGGTCACTGCGGCAGCGCGCTCGCTGATAGAGCCGGTGTGGGCCGAGGTGCGAGTAGAAGGCCGCAGGGCCGTGCTGCCCGTGCAGGCGCAGCACCTGTACTTCGCATCGAGGGTGCGCGAGGAGGCGCGACTGCTCACCGCCACGATGGCGATCGAGCCCGGGCATGCACTCTTGGGTCCGCTGGTCGAGACGCTGGTGGCGCAGGGGCGTGCAGGGCAGGGCTGGATCTGGAACACGCAGGACTACGCGTTCGCGGTGACTGCGCTGGCGGCGTTCGAGAGCCGTCAACGCCAGGCCGGCGCGCGCACCGTGAGAGTGAGGGCCGGGAACCGGGTGCTCGCGTCTTCGAGCGCAGCTGGCGCTTCGGTGGCCGACACCGGCATCGCCCTCGATGGTCTGCTCGCGCGCGAGCGTGATGGCGAGCGGGCGCTGCGGCTTTCCGTGGATGTGCAGGGCGCTTCGAACCTGCCGGCGTACTACTACATCACCGTCACGGAGGTGCCCCTTCAGCCGCCGGTTCGGCCGGACGAGGCAGGCATTCGCGTCGAGCGATGGTACGAGCGGTACGACGATGCGCGGCCGGTGACGAGCGTGGCAGAAGGTGACCTGGTGCGCGTGAAGCTTCGCGTCACGGTCGCGGCGCAGCGACATTTCGTCGTGCTCGATGATCCGCTTCCCGCGGGGCTCGAGGCGATCGACCTGAGCCTTCGAACCGCGGCAGCATTGCCCGGTCCGGCGGCGGAGTCGGCCGACATGCGTGAGACGGATGGCGGAACCTGGGGCTATGGCCGCTGGGATTCCGGCTGGTGGAGCCCCTGGGAGCATCGTGAGCTTCGCGATGACCGCGTGGTGTATGCGGCGACCGTGCTCTGGCCGGGAAGCTACACCGCGAGCTACGTCGCGCGTGCCACGACGCCGGGAGAGTTCATTCGGCCGCCCGCGCACGCGGAGGAGATGTACAATCCCTCCGTGCAGGGACGCAGCGACGGCGGCGTGTTCACGGTGACGGAGCGTCCGCCGCGATGATCGGCGTGCCACTCGGGGAATTGCTCCGGGCCCATGAGCCAGGCGACGATGACGACGTACGTGCGCTCCGCCGGCACGTGTGGCGCCGGCGGGCCCTTCAAGCGCTCGCGGCGACGGCCGCAGGTTCCGTGGCGATGACTCTCTTCATCGTCGCGTGGGTCTTCATGCCTCCACCCGAAAGCCTGACGTCGCAGCCAGCATCGTCCGGCGTTCGCATCGAGGACCGGCACGGCGTCCTCCTTCGCTCGACGCGCGCCGAGGATGGCAGTCGCACGCGCTGGGTTCCGATCGGGGAGATGGATCCCGATGTCATCCTCGCCTTCGTCGCCGTGGAGGACCGGCGATTCTGGGATCAGGGCGGTATAGACGCGCGCGCGATCGCCCGGGCGGCGCGCGACAACATCCGTGAGGGTCGTATCGTTTCCGGCGCATCGACGATCACGATGCAGCTCGCGCGGCTGCTTCAGCCCGGCGCGCGCGGCTGGACATCCAAGGCGCGCGAAGCGCTCTGGGCACTGCGCCTCGAGCGGCATCTCGGAAAGCAGCAGATACTCGAGGAGTACCTCAACCGCGTGCACCTGGGTCAGGCGGCGGTCGGTGTCGGCGCGGCGTCGGCGCTCTATTTCGGCGCGGCGGCTTCGGAGCTGAGTGTCGGTGAGTCCGCCATGCTCGCCGGCCTCGCGCACGCGCCCTCGCGCGACAATCCCCTCGTTTCGCCCAGGCGAGCCGTGGCACGACGTGCAGTCGCCAT
>JBGTMW010000312.1:0-13992 GCA_041743365.1 Gemmatimonadaceae bacterium | reverse complement strand
TGGGCGATCGCCGCGGTCGCTGCCGCCGCCCCCGCCACCCGAACGCTCCCTGTCGCCGCCATCCTCGGAGCCGCCTTCCGGCTTGGGCTGAAGCGCCTTCATCGAGAGGCGCAAGCGGCCCCGCTCATCACGCTCGATGAGCTTGACCTTCACCCTGTCGCCCTTCTTCACGACATCCTCGGTGCGCTCGGTGCGGCCGTGACGCAGCTCGGAGATGTGAAGCAGCGCTTCGGTTCCTGGCATGATCTCGATGAAGGCACCGAACTGCATCGTGCTCTTCACCGTTCCCTCGTAGACCTCGCCGACGATCGGCTCCGCCGTGAGGGCCATGACCATCTGCCGGGCGCGCTCCATCGATTCGCCGCCAACCGCGGCGATCGTGACGAGGCCCGAATCATCGACGCTCAGCTCGGCGCCGGTCTCGTCCTGAATACCGCGGATCGTCTTGCCCTTCGGTCCGATCAGGTCGCCGATCTTCTCGGGGCTGATGTTGACCGTCACGATGCGCGGGGCATATGCCGAGAGATCTGCACGCGGCTCGGCGAGTGCCTTTTTCATCTCACCGAGAATGTGCAGCCGGCCTTCGCGCGCCTGCGCGAGGGCCTCTTCCATGATGCCGAGATCGAGACCCTCGATCTTGATGTCCATCTGGATCGAGGTGATTCCCTGCTCCGTTCCGGCGACCTTGAAGTCCATGTCACCGAGATGATCCTCGGTGCCGAGAATATCGGACAGGATCGCGTACTTCTTCCCCTCCTTGATCAGGCCCATCGCCACACCGGCGACGGCCGAGCGTATCGGGACGCCGGCATCGAACAGGGCGAGCGAGCCGCCGCATACCGATGCCATTGACGACGAGCCATTGGACTCGAGAACGTCGGAGACGATGCGGATCGTGTACGGGAACTCCTCGAACGGCGGCAGCACGCCCTGAAGCGCCCGCTCCGCGAGGTTACCATGACCTATCTCGCGCCGGCTCGTCCCGCGCATCGGCCGGACCTCGCCCGTGGAGAACGGCGGGAAGTTGTAGTGCAGCATGAACGACTTCGTCGTCTCCTTCGGCTCGTCGATCGAGTCGAGACGCTGCACATCGTTGGCGGTGCCGAGCGTCGCGACGACGAGCGCCTGAGTCTGCCCGCGCGTGAAGAGCGCCGACCCGTGCGCACGCGGAAGCAGCGAGGTGTCGACGCTGATTTCGCGGATCTCGTTCATCTTTCGGCCATCCACGCGCTGCTTCTTCGAGAGCACCTGGTCTCGAAGGGTCGCGTACTCGACGTCGCCGACGAGGTTGGCGATGTCCTTCGGATTGTCCGGGAAGTCTGCCAGGAGCTCCTTCCCGAGTTCCCTCTTCACGCGTTCGACGGCCTCGATCCGGCCGTGTTTGTCCTTCTGGTTGATCGCGTCGGAGATGCGACCCTCCGCCAGCGTCCTGACCTTGGCGACCAGACCCTCGGGGGGTGTCGACTTCGTCCACTCCATCTTCTCCACGCGTCCGCGATCGAGGATCTCCTGCTGCATCGCAATGAGCTCCTTGATCCCCTGATGGCCAATCGTGATCGCGCCGAGAACATCGGCCTCGCTCACCTCGAGGGCCCCGCCCTCGACCATCACTATCGAGTCGTCGGAGCCGGCGACCACGAGCTCCAGATCGCTGTACTCGAGCTGCTGGAACGTGGGGTTGAGCACCCAGCGCTCCTGCACCCGGCCCACTCGCACGCCCGCTATGGGACCGGCGAAGGGAATCTTCGAGATGTTCAGCGCCAGGGAGGTGGCGACCAGGGCCAGGACGTCAGCATCGTTCTCCTGGTCGGCCGAGATCACGTAGATGAAGACCTGAACCTCGTTCTTGAAGCCTTCCGGGAACAGCGGCCGGATCGACCGGTCGATGATGCGGCAGGAAAGTATCTCCTCGTCATGGGGACGGCCTTCCCGCTTGATGAATCCGCCCGGGATCTTGCCGGCGGCATAGGTCCTTTCCTTGTACTCGACCGTCAGGGGAAAGAACGGGAGTGGACTGATGTTGTCACCGACCGTCACGGCCGCGAGAACCATCGTGTCGCCAAACTGTATCAGGGCTGAACCAGCCGCCTGCTTGGCCATCCGGCCCGTCTCGATCACCATTCGCCGTCCGGCGAAGGTCCGTTCCACTCTTTCTGTCATCAGCAATACGCCTCAGGGGTACACAAAACGCGCGGCCGCACTCGTTGCGCCCGCGCGATTCATGTGTCTATCTGCTAGTGGCGGAGCCCAAGATCCTGAATGATCTTCCGGTATCCGTCCACGTCCGTGCGTCGCAGATAATCGAGCAATCTGCGTCGCCTTCCCACCATCTTCAGCAGCCCCTGGCGGCTGTGGTGGTCCTTCTTGTGGATCCTGAAGTGATCGGTGAGGTAGTTAATGCGATCCGTGAGGAGCGCGACTTGTACGCGGGTAGAGCCGGTGTCGGTCTCATGCCCCTTGAAACGTTGAACCGTCGATGCTTTTTCGAAAGCCATTGAGTATATTCTCCGCGCATCGCGCGCGTTTGCTTTGCCGAATTCGTTGAAGCACAGCAATTTACTGGCTTGACTCACCCCTGTAAAGGCTCCGCGATTGCCTGAGCGTTACCTCGGCCAGACTCTTGGTAAGTACCGGATCGATGCCGTCATTGGTTCCGGCGGCTTCGCGTGGGTATACAAGGCGTTCGACCCGGAGCTCGAAATACCGGTCGCGCTCAAGATCCTGAAGCCCCAGTACGCCGGTGACGAGTCGTTCGAGCAGCGTTTCCGCCGCGAGGCGTCCACCGCGGCCAAGCTGCGGCACCCGAACATCATCAACATCTTCGCGGTCGGAAAGGAAAGTGGCGCGGTCTACTTCGCCATGGACTACCTCCCGCAGGGCCTCGCAGACCGGCTGAGCGTCATGACCACGCTCCCGGAATCGATGCTCATCCGGATGGCGATAGACGTTTCGAGTGCGCTCGGCTTCGCCCACCGCGAAGGCGTGATTCACCGGGACATCAAGACCGACAACATCCTCTTCGACGAGCACGGCAACGCCGTCGTCGCCGATTTCGGGATCGCCCGGGCCGTGGCCGGCTATGCCGAGCAGACGGGCACCAACATGGTCATGGGCACCCCACAGTATTTTGCGCCCGAGCAGGCGCGTGGGCTCTCGCTGGACGGTCGCGCCGACATCTACTCCCTGGGCGTCACCCTGTTCAAGGCGGCGACAGGGTCGCTGCCATTCACCGGGGAGGACTGGTACGAGATAGCCCGGCAGCACGTCGAGGAAAAGCCTCCCAGGGTCCGCTCCCTCAACGCGTCGATCTCTCGCGAGCTCGAGGACGTGATCCTCCGCTGCCTCGAGAAGGACCCGGAGAACAGATATCCTTCCGGGGAAGCGATGTGCGAAGATCTCGCCGAGATTCTCCAGGAGCGGGGAGAGTCCGCCGCGATGCGGACCGTGACCGTCCCGAACGCGGCGACCCTCCCGCCCGGAACCCCCCTGCCCCGGATTCGCCGCAGGCGGCGGGCTGTCGCTCCGATGACCTGGTTCTTTGCCGCCCTTGCCGGAGTGATCGGGCTCGGTTTCGCCATCAGCATGGTCGTCGGAGATGGCGAGGCGACGGCGACGGCGACGAATCCCACCAATGGCACGGAGAGCGCCGCGGGCTCGGTGCTCGGACTGCCGACAGGCACGGCCCTTACGCCACGGCGCACGCTATCGGTGAAGGCGCCTGAGGGCGCCAGGATCGCGCTTGGCTCGGACACTGTCGGCGTGGGAAGCTGGACCACGGACACCCTGTCGCCGGCCCAGTACACTCTCACGGCGTCCATCCCCACCCGCGCGGGGTGCCCGTTCACGGTGGACTCCAAGACCGTGACCATCCCCGACACCGGCACGGTCACCGTCGAGCTCACGCCGCGGGAATGCGGATGGATCATCATCTATCCCAAATACGGCGGGCGCTACGACAATCCCGAGCTTTCCCTGTCGACCCTGGGATGGAACCGGAAGTACCCGATCCAGCGCACGGAACCGTTGAAGGTCCAGGTGCCGGTTGGCCAGCACAGGGTCGAGATCACGGCGCGCTATTGCTATCAGTACCGGGATTCCCGCGCGGTGCGGGTCCAGAACGACGCTACGCGGCCAGTCGAGGTCCACGCGACCCTGGACTGCAACGTCCGGTAGCCCCCGAGGCGAGAGGCGGCCGGGACTGTCCTAAAGGCTCCCGATCAGAAAACCGGCCAACGCCCCGACGGCCGTGCCTATCCAGAACGACTGGGCGCGGTACCAGGGTCGCTGCGGGACGTCCAGGAGCACTGTGTGCGACGTGTTGATGCTCGTCGCCTGCCCGGTTACGACGGCGGTGGCCGCCCCCCCGCTCACCCGGCTCACGCGGAATCTGGCAACCAGCACGTCCCGCTGGCGCGGATCGACGACGATCCCCCTCTGACCGGGTCGCACCCACTGGTGCTGCCCGATCGTAAAGGTGAAGGTCGTGTCGGCGACTCCCGACACGGGGAAGCGGACCGCGGTCTCCTGCGCACCCAGTCCGTCCGGTGCGAAAGCGAAGAGGGCGGTGAGCGAGAAAAGGTAGAGCGCGGCTCGCATGATTAGCTGAAGAGTCTGAGGATGTCGTTGTAGGAGACGACGAGCATCAGCAGCAGGACGAGGGCGACCCCGGTGCCGAGAATGTACTGCCGCGTGCGTGACGAAAAAGGACTTCCCTTCACCGATTCAGCAACCAGGAGCAGGATCTGGCCACCATCGAGGACGGGGATCGGGAGCAGGTTCAGCACCGCGAGGTTGATGCTCAGCATCGCGAGAAGTCCCAGGAGCTGCGGCAGCCCCGCCTGCGCCGCGCTCGCCGACTGCTGGGCGATCATGATAGGTCCGCCCAGCTGATCCATCGAGATCTGGCGACGGATGAGGCCGCCGAGAACATCGAAGATGGATCCCGCCATGTCGCGCGTGTCGCGGGCGCCTTCACGGACCGCCTGCGCAAGGGACAGCGGTTCGTGGTGCACTGTTTCGCGGGCGCCCGCGCCGATCCGGCCGACCGTGATCGTGCCGCTTCCGGACGGGTCAGGGATCGAGGTGGCCACCGGCTCGACGGTGATATGGAGCGGAACCGCTTCCCGAATGACGTCGAGATCGATCGGTTTGCCGGCGGAGGCGCTCACCCGTGAGACAAGGTCCCCGAACGTCTCGACCGAGGCTCCCCCCACGCGGACAACGCTGTCGCCCACCTGCAGGCCGGCCTTCACCGCTGGCGCGCCGGGGGTCAGGGCCCCGATGACGGGCGGTGTGTACGGCTCCATTGCGACGATGTATGCCTGTCGCTCGGGGCCCGAAGGAGTGCCTGCCGGCACCGCCACGACGCCGCGCTGGGTGGAGAACCGGAGGGAGTCCCCTTCGGCCATCATCACCGCGCGCGCGATCTCGTTCCAGTTCCCGACGGGCTGACCCTGAACCGCGGTGATCGTGTCCCCGCGCTGCAGCGCGGCGCGAAGCGGCGCGGCACCCTCGATCTCGCGAACCTCGCCCACGACGCGGGTGAGCACCGTGCTGCGACCATAACAGGCCGCCATGCCGATAAGCACCACGAGCGCCAGCAGCGCGTTCATTGTCACCCCGGCGAGCAGGATGAACAGCCGCTGCGCGAGCGACTTCGACTCGAACCAGCGATGCTCGGGCACGGGATTCGGTCCGAAGGGGATCATTCCATCGGGTTCCCAATCCTTCGGTCTCGCCGCCTCACCGCTCTCCTGGCGTCGCGCCGCATCCTCCTCGCTGCCACCCTCGAGGAACGCCGTCGCCTCGTCTTCACGCGACGCCATCCGCACGTAACCTCCGAGCGGAATCAGGCCCAGTATGTACTGGGTCTCTCCCCACTTCCTGCTGGGGCCGGGGCCGAATCCGATGGAGAACTTCGGCGCATAGACGCCAGTCGCCTTCGCGGCGAGGAAGTGGCCGAGCTCGTGGATGAACACGACCACGCCGAAGATGAAGATGAAACCGCCGACGCCCTGCAGAAAACCTAGCATCTATAAAGCTCGCTCACGTGGTGGCGCGCCGCCGCATCCGCAGCGAGCAGCGCTTGTCGCGTATCAGCCGCTGTTCCACCGAGCGTCGACAGGGCCGACTCGATGGCTCGTGGAATTTCTCCGAAGTTGATCCGGCCATCGAGAAAGAGGGCCACTGCCCGCTCGTTCGCGGCGTTGAACACCGCCGGTGCCGCACCCCCTGACCGCCCCGCCTGAACGCCGAGCGAGAGCGCCGGGAAGTCGTGGGCTCGCACCTGCTCGAAGGTGAGCGGCGAGAGCTCGACGGGATCGAAAGGGGGTACCCCGGTGTCCGCCACACGTTCGGGATGAGTCAGGGCGTACAGGACCGGAAGCTCCATGCTTGGAACTCCGACCTGCGCCAGAACACTGCCATCCACGAATTCGACGAACGAGTGGACGACGCTCTGCGGATGCACTACCACTTCGATCCTATCGTACGGGAGGTCGAACAGGAAGTGAGCCTCGATCACCTCGAGCGCCTTGTTTGCCAGTGTCGCGCTGTCGATGGTGATCTTTCGGCCCATGCGCCAGGTGGGGTGCTGCAGCGCGTCGGCAACGGAGGCGCGATCCATCCGCGCGCGGCTCCAGTCCCGGAATGGGCCGCCGGACGCCGTGAGAATGATCCGGCGTACTTCGCTCGCCGGACGGCTCATGATGCATTGCAGCACCGCGCTGTGCTCGCTGTCGACGGGCACGATCTCTCCGCCGCCGCGACGGCACGCCTCGGCGACCAGCCCGCCGGCGACGACGAGGGACTCCTTGTTCGCGAGAGCAACGCGCTTCCCGCGCTCGAGTGCACTTAGCGTCGCGTCGAGTCCCGCCGCCCCGACGACGGCATTGATGACGATGTCCACGTCATCGCGCGTCGCGGCTTCGACGAGGCATTCGCGTCCCGACGCCCAGGAGGGCGTCCCATTGACCACGCCGTCGACGAGCCCGACGAAGGAGGGCTCGTGCTCCGCTGCCTGCTCGCGCAGGAGCGTCGAGTTTCCGAATGCAGTGAGCGCGCGCACCGCGAACCGGTCCCGATGTCGGCCGAGTACGCGAAGAGCGGTGGTCCCGATCGAACCCGTGGAACCAAGGACCGCGACGCCCCGGCGACTCACCGGGCCCCGAACGAAGGACGCAGCATCGCACCGAGCAGCAGGTATGCGACGGGAAGAACGAACAGGAGGCTGTCGAATCTATCGAGCACCCCGCCGTGCCCCGGTATGATTCGCGAGCTGTCCTTGACCCCGGCCTCGCGCTTGAGAAGTGATTCAGCCAGATCGCCCACCTGCGCCGCGATGCTGATCGCGACGCCGAAGACGATGATTCCCGACATGGACAGGGTGAGCTGCGCCGCCTGCGGAAGAACGAGCCGCACGTACAGCCAGCAGACGACGACCGTGACGACGATTCCGCCGATGGCGCCTTCGACGGTCTTCCCGGGGCTGATCCGGGGGATGAGCTTGCGTCGTCCCATCGTCCTTCCGACTGCGTAGGCGCCGGTATCCTGTGCCCACGTGAGGATCAGGGGAAGAAAGAGAAGCGCGGTACCTGCCGCTCGCCCGACTGCGTAGTCGTGGTACCGAATGGCGTAACCGTAGCTGAGCATCCCGCCGACATAGATGACGCCGAATACGGTGACTGCGGTCGAGGCCAGCGGCTTCCCTTCCACCCCTCGAGTCCAGATTGCGATCGAGAAGATCACGAGGACCACCACCGCGGCGCCGGTCAGGGAGAGGGTGAACGGGGCGACAGCGACGCGGGCGAGCGTGTTGACCACCCCGCCGAGCGCGTCACCGAGCGCCGGCGTGCTGTCGAAGCGTGCGTCTCCGACGCCGAGTCGGCGGGCGTGCACGATGAGCGGGATGGAGGCGGCCAGCGGGATTCCGACTCGTGCCAGCGGGCGATTACCCGCCGCTTCCGCGATCCTGAAGAGCTCCCAGGCACCGATCGCGGCAATGATCCCGAGCAGTGCGGCGAGCGGCGCGTCACCGAACCAGACGACGACGATCGCGATGGGGATGGCCGCGGCCGCGAACAGAATGCGCCGCGTGAGCTCCGACACGTGCTAGACCGACACGCGGCCGAAGCGCCGCTCCCGGCTCTGGAAATCGAGGATCGCCTCGAACAGCTCGCGCTTCCCGAAGTCCGGCCAGAGCACCGGAGATATGTACAGCTCCGCGTACGCGATCTGCCACAGGAGGAAGTTCGACAGCCGCTTCTCGCCGGACGTCCTGATCAGGAGGTCGGGATCCGGGATGTCCGCCGTGAAAAGGCGCTGGCGGATCTCATCCTCATCGATCTCGTCCGGCTGGAGCCGGCCCTCGACCGCGTCGCGCGCGAGCATCCGCGCGGCGCGGACAAGCTCGGCCCTTCCGCCGTACGAGATGAAGAGGTTGAGACGAAGCGTGGTGTTGTGGGCGGTCTCGGACATCACGCGGGTCACGGCGGCGGCGGCCGCCGGAGTGAGCCGCTCGAGCTCTCCGAACACCGTGACGCGAACGCCCCGCTCCCGAAGCTCATCGACTTCCCGCGCGATGTATTCCTCGAGGAGCGTCATGAGGGCGCTCACCTCGGTCGAGGGCCGCTGCCAGTTCTCCTGCGAGAACGCGAACAGCGACAGCGTCTCGAGACCGACCTCGATTCCCGCCTCGACGACATCGCGTACGGATTTCATTCCGGAGCGATGCCCGAACGGGCGCGGCATGCTGCGCTCCCTGGCCCAGCGCCCATTGCCATCCATTATGATCGCAATGTGGCGCGGGATCGCGCCGTGAACGCGGATGCGGGCGAGCAGCTCGCTCACCGGTGGTCGGGCCATGTTCCTGCCCGCTCAGACTTCCATGATGTCGCCTTCTTTGCTCTTCGTGAGCTCGTCGATCCTGCCGATGAAGTCATCGTGCAGCTTCTGCACGTCCTTCTCGGCGTGCTTAACGTCGTCCTCCGGCACCTTCTCGAGCTTCTTCAGGCGATCGCGCGCCTCGGTCCGCCCATGCCGGATGGCGATGCGTCCCTCTTCCGCGAGCTTGTGCACGACCTTGACGAGATCCTTGCGACGCTGCTCGTTGAGCGACGGAAGCGGAACGCGGATGACACCGCCCTGGGACGATGGATTGAGCCCGAGATCGGAGTCGCGGATGGCCTTCTCGATCGCCGACGCCTGCCCCTTGTCGTAGGGCGTGACGGTGAGCAGGCGCGGCTCCGGCGCGGAGACGCTTGCCACCTGATTGAGCGCCATGTTCTGGCCGTACATCTCGACACGCACCGTATCGAGGAGTGTCGCCGACGCCTTGCCCGTGCGGATCGAGGAGAACTCCTTCTTCGTGTTCTCGAGGCCGCGATCCATGGCGGTTCGCGCGTCCTTGAGGATCTGCGGAATGGTGCTCATTGGACGAGTGTGCCCACCTGCACGCCGCGAATCGCATCGGCGACGGCACCGGGTCGGTGAATGTTGAGGACGATGATGGGGAGCTTGTTCTCCTTGCAGAGCGTGATCGCCGTCTGGTCCATCACGCCAAGCTCCTCGAGCATGACATCGCGATAGCTGATCTGCTCGTACAACGTAGCGTCGGGGTTCTTCTTCGGGTCTGCCGAGTATACGCCCTCGACGCTGGTCGCCTTGATGATGACGTCGGCCTTGATCTGGATTGCGCGAAGGGCTGCGGCGGTATCGGTGGAGAAGTACGGGTTTCCCGTGCCGGCTGCGAAGATGACGGTGCGTCCCTTCTCGAAGTGCCTGATCGCCCGCCTGCGGATGTAGGGTTCGGCCAGCTCCTCCATCCGGATCGCGGTCATCACCCTCGTGTCGACGCCCTGGCGCTCGAGGACATCCTGAAGCGCCAGGGCGTTGATCACCGTGCCGAGCATTCCCATGTAGTCCGCCGCTACGCGATCCATCCCCATCTTGGAGATCTGGGTTCCCCGCACGATGTTGCCGCCGCCAATCACCAGCCCGATGCCTGCCCCCATCTCGCCAACGGCCTTGATCTCCTTCGCGAGACGGGTGATGACGTCGAAATCGAATCCGAAGCCCTTCGCCCCGGCCAGCGCCTCGCCGGAGATCTTGAGGAGAATCCGCTTGTACTTCAGCGGCTTGTCGGCCGTGTAGACAGGGAAGGGGCCGGACACGGAGGAGTTATTCCTCGCCGAGCTGGTAACGGACGAAACGTCGAACCTGAATGTGCTCGCCGACCCTGGCGGAGGTCTCCTTCACGAGGTCTCCGACCGTCTTCTTCGGCTCGCGGATCCACGGCTGCGAGAGAAGCGCGACGTCCTTGTAGTACGACTCCACCTTGCCCTCGACCATCTTCGCGATGATCTGCTCGGGCTTGCCGCTCAGGCGGGCCTGCTCCTCGAAGATGCGCCGCTCCCGCTCGACTACTTCCGACGGCACGCCGGACTTGTCCACTGCGAGGGGTGCCGCGCTCGCAATGTGCAGAGCCACCTCGCGCGCGAGCGTCTTGAAGTCGTCCGTGCGTGCCACGAAATCCGTCTCGCAATTGATCTCGAGGAGCACTCCCACCTTTCCGTTGTGGTGGATGTAGCTCGACACGAGTCCCTCGCTCGTTGTCTTGCCTACGCGCTTGTCGGCCTTCGCGATCCCCCTGGTGCGAAGCGACTCGGCCGCCTTCTCGATGTCTCCCTTCGACTCCTCGAGTGCGCGCTTGCACTCCATCATGCCCGCGCCGGTCCGCTGGCGGAGCTCCTGAACATCCTTTGCCGTGAATCCCGTCGTGGTTGTAGTCATGATCCTGAAGTCCCGCGCTGTCGTGAGAACGCCGCCGGCAAGCTGGCCGGCGGCGTACCTAGTTTACCGAATCCCAACGTTCAATACCACCCGACTCACTCGGCCGCGGTGTCATCTCCACCGTCGGCGTCCCCGACCTCCACCGTCTCGACACCCTCGCCGATCTCACCGGCCTCGCCACTCTTGAGGCGGGCGGCGATCGCTTCGGGCTTGGCGCGCCTCCGACGCGGGCGGCGCTTGCGCTTCTTGTCGCCTTCGCCCTCGGGCTCCGCACCGCGATCGGAGCTGTAGGTGTAGCTCTCGCCCTCCTCGGTCTCCTCGCGCACCGGGGCTTCGCGCCGCGCCTCAGAGATCGACTCCGCAATCGCGTGAGTTATCAGCTCGACGGAACGGATCGCGTCGTCGTTGCCGGCGATGGGAACCGTGATGAGATCGGGATCGGCGTTGGTGTCGACGATCGCCACGAGGGGAATCCCGAGCTTGTTGGCCTCGCTGACGGCGATGCGCTCGCGCTTCGCGTCGATGACGAACATGAGGCCGGGAAGCCGGGTCATGTTCTTGATGCCCGAGAGGTTCTTGGAGAGCTTGTCGCGCTGACGCGACATCATCAGCTGCTCCTTCTTCGTGTAGTTCTCGAACTCGCCACCAGCCTCGATACCGGTGTCGAGCTCCTTCAGGCGGCGGAGCTGCTTCTTGACCGTCTGAAAGTTCGTGAGGAGCCCTCCGAGCCAGCGCTCGGTCACGTACTGGGCTCCGCAGCGCTCCGCCTCGGCCTGGACTATCGCCGCCAGCTGCCGCTTGGTGCATACGAAGAGCACGTTGTCGCCGCGCATGATCACCTCGCGGACGAGCTTCTGTGCAATCTCGATCTGCCGCATGGTCTTCTGCAGATCGATGATGTGAATGCCGTTGCGTTCGGCGAAGATGAAGCGCCGCATCTTCGGGTTCCAGCGGCGCGTCTGGTGGCCGAAGTGCACACCGGCCTTCAACAGCTCATCGAGATTCGGTTGGCTCATGCTGACGTACGTGTCCTTTGTCGGGTTGTGATCTTCCGCGATCTTCATCGCCGTCCGCGACCGGCTGAGGCCGGCACCCGCGTTGGCTCGGAGCGCGTGAGTGATGCGCAGCGGACCATCGGTGGCCCGCCACGTGGAACGACTAGCGCTTGCTGAACTGGAACCGCTTGCGTGCCTTCGGACGGCCGGGCTTCTTGCGCTCGACGGCCCGCGCATCGCGCGTGAGCAGTCCGAGATCGCGAAGCTTGCGCCGGTTGGCCTCATCCACGATCAGGAGTGCGCGAGCGGCCGCGAGGCGGAGCGCACCGGCCTGGCCGGTCATCCCGCCGCCCTCGACCTTTGCCTTCACGTCGAAGCGGCCGAGCGTGTCGGTCGCACCGAATGGCTGCTGGATCGCGGATACGAGCGTCGCACGCGGGAAGTAGTCGCCGAGCGTCCGGCCGTTCACTTCCCACTTGCCCGTGCCGGGCGAGAGGTACAGGCGGCAGCGGGCTTCCTTCCGCCGTCCGATGGTGTGGATCACGTTCTCTGCCATTTACTCCGTCTCGGTGAACTTGAGTTTCAGCACGGTCGGCTGCTGCGCGGTGTGCGGATGCTCGGCGGTCGGATAGACGCGGAGCTTGTTGCGAAGCACCTGCCGGCCGAGTGCGGTCTTCGGGAGCATCCCGTAGACCGCCTTCTCGATCACGCGTTCCGGATGCTTCTCGAGCATTGTGGCGAATGGGGTGAACAGCTCGTGACCCATGTAGCCGGTATGCCTGAAGTACAGCTTCTGCTCGGCCTTGCGTCCGGTGACCCGGACCTTGGCGGCGTTAATGACGATGACGTTGTCGCCGGTGTCCATGTGGGGCGTGAACATCGGCTTGTGCTTGCCGCGGATGATCTTCGCGACCTCGGTGGCGAGACGGCCAAGTACCATGCCTTCGGCGTCCACGACGAACCACTTATGATCAATGTCCCGCGGCGTAGCGGTGTAGGTCTTCATAATCGGGTGAAAATCGAGCACGATGGGCCGCGCAGCGGGTCGCCGGCGGCCGAAAAGGGGTTCAAGGACAGACAAGCAAGCTACGAAAGGACTTAGGGGAAGTCAACGGGGCCACAGTCGCTACTCGAGCTCGACCAGGACCACTCCCTTCTCCACCGCCATTCCCGGCGCCGCGTGAACCGCCCTGACCGTCCCCGCCGCGGGAGCGCGCAGCTCGTTCTCCATCTTCATCGCCTCCATGACCACGACGCTGGCTCCCGCAACCACCTGATCCCCGGGCGAAACCGTGACGCGCACGATCAGCCCCGGCATTGGCGCCACCACCGGTGCCGGCCCGCGGGGGCCGGCGCTCGCCGCCGCCAGGTCCTGGATCGCCCGGGTGCGCTCATCGAGCGCGTGAACCTCATGGCGGAAGCCATCGACCCACAGCGCATACCTGCCCGGCCCGTCCCCGGGCCGGACGACGATCCGGTGGATCTCGCTCCCGATGCGGATCACCCGCACGGGAGAGCCATCGCCTTCGTCGACATTCGCGGCCGCATCGAGATCGTCGATGGAAACGCGTCCCCCGTTCAGGGTGACGATCTGTCTCGCTCCATCCACATCGACGACGTACTTCATCGCGGCTCCGGGACGAGCTCGCAGACGGTCTCGACGTGTGCGGTCTGCGGGAACATGTCGAAGCCCAGGAGAGAGGCGACGCGATAACCCGGAAGGCGCGCAATGTCGCGCGCGAGCGTGGCGGGGTCGCAGCTCACGTAGACAATCGCGCGGGGAGGCAGGGAAACCGTGGAGAGAGCGCCGGTCACGCGCACATCGACTCCTGCGCGAGGCGGATTCAGGATAACGACATCGGCCGGCAGCAGCGACGGGAGCACATCCTCGACGCGCCCCTGGATCATCCGGGAGGGCGGCGCGAGGCGGTTCGCTCCTCGCGACACCGCATCGCGATCGAGCTCGACGGCGAGGACCCGGACCCCCGCCGCCGCCAACGGCGATGCGGTGTCACCGTTCCCTGCGTAACCGTCGACGACAGTCGCTGGAGCGTAGCCGAGCACGCGTGACACAACGTGCGCCTGAAGCTCCGCCGCGACTCCGACATTCACCTGCGCGAAGGAAGCATCGGGAACGGAGAAGGCCTCGCGAGGTTCGCCGGCGCCGTTCGCCGACGCGGCGCACGCGAGGCCGTCGGCTTCGCCGCGC